>JBEIMN010000751.1:0-1728 GCA_040378705.1 Acidobacteriota bacterium | reverse complement strand
TACAGACTCCTATCGTTGATGTTACGGGCACATTGCTCTTCATCCTGACCGATGACGGCAGACTGATGACGGCATCGACCGGTCTGAAAAACCTGCTCGCTGCTGATAAAGACCTTGGACGCGTCTCGGATGTGTGTGAGTGCAGAGGGCAACAGAACTGTTAACTCAAGGAATTGTATGGGGCTTTAGTGTGTATTTTTCAGATTTCCGGACTGCCAGATTTCCGGACAGCCAGCTTTGCAGCCGGCCTGTCAGCCTGCCAACCGTCCAGACTGGTTGAGAACCAGGTCTGGAGCCGACTGCCGGATTTGAACCGGCGACCTACTGATTACGAATCAGTCGCTCTACCAACTGAGCTAAGTCGGCATTCCGTATCAACTACCCGCGATGCCAGCCTGCAGGGTGTGAAAGCCTTGCACTACGGGTGGCCATACAGGGTGGCCATTCGGAAGCAAATCTATCGTCGAGCACTTTCAGCTCTCACGACCAGAATCGCGATCATACACAAACGATCAACTTGCGTCAAACCGATTTTGATTTTTGTCGCATTTTGACCTTCTCTCGTCCCAGACTCAATTTATCACCCGAGCTGCAGTTGCCGATCCGGCGCTATGGCTGCTGCTCTCTGAACTGGAGCTGATACAGCTTATGATAAAAGCCCCGCTGCGCGAGCAGCTCCTGATGGTTTCCACTCTCCCGGATCTCTCCCTTGTGGAGAACAATGATCTGGTCGACACGCTGGATCGTCGAGAGCCGATGGGCAATGATGATCGAGGTCCGATCGACCATGACCCGGTCGATCGCCTGCTGTATCATCTGTTCAGTCTCGGTATCGATACTAGACGTCGCCTCGTCCAACACCAGTATTCGTGGGTCAAAGGCGAGCGCGCGCGCGAATGAGATCAACTGTTTCTGCCCAACCGAGAACCCCGCGCCACGCTCGCGGACCGGACTCCTGTACCGATCCGGAAGCTTTTCGATGAAGCTTGCCGCGCGAACCTCCCGTGCCGCCCACTCGACACGCTCATCGGTTATCTCCGGATTGCCGAGGCGGATATTACCGACAATGTCACCCGAAAATAGAAAGACATCCTGGAGAACGACCGCAAAATTCTGCCGCAGCTTCTCAAGATCCCACTCCCGAATATCGACACCATCAAGGAGAATCTCCCCTCGCTGGATATCATAAAACCGCATGAGCAGGTTGGAGATCGTCGTCTTGCCCGAACCAGTATGCCCGACCAGTGCGACAGACTCACCTGGCTTGACGGTGAACGAGACATCACGCAACACCCAATCCTCATCATTGTAAGCAAACCAGACATTCCGAAACTCGATGCGCCCGACGGCGCGCGGCCCGGTCTCCGGAAGCCGTGGCACGGCCGGCGACTCGATCACCGGCGGCGCGTCAAGCAGACGAAAGATCCGCTCACTGGCAACCACTGCCGCCTGAAAAAGGTTGTATTTGTCGCTGATGTCCTGAATCGGCATCCAGAGCCGCTGCGTGTACTGAAGAAACGCGACGAGCGTTCCGATCGTCATCGAACCACGAATCACCTGTCCACCACCATTCCAGACAATCGCCGCGATTCCGATCGAGGATATCAGACTGACCAGCGGATAGAAGACGGCGTAATAGAATATCGTGTCGATATTGGCCTGCCGATGCGCAGCGTTGATCTCCGTAAACTGGTTCATCGCCTTCTCTTCCCGGTTGAAGAGCTGGAC
>JBEIMN010000750.1:0-1743 GCA_040378705.1 Acidobacteriota bacterium | reverse complement strand
TCTTCGGTCTGAGCTATAAGTCAAAGCAGATGCGACGCAACTTCGGCGGTGGCAGACCCGGTGGCCAGACTGGCCAGCAGACTGGCCAGGGGGCCCCAGGTACACAGGCGGGAGCCCAGCCAGCGCAGGGGCAGGGTGCAAGGCCCGCTCAGGGGGCACAGCAGCCAGCCCAGCCAGCCCAGCCAGCCCAGCCAGCCACGCAGGGTCAGCAGCCCGGCGGCCAGTCAGGCCAGCGCCCACAGATGACTCCGGAGGAGCGGGAACGTCGCACGAAAGAGATGATGGAGCAGTTCGAGAAGTCGCCAGATGTCGATTTTCGCTGGGTCTTCGAGGACTATAAGGGTGTTGGCGGGTTCAACCTTCCCCACCGGATGACCAAGATCGAGGCTGGCACTCCCAATGAAGAGTGGAATTTCAGCAAGATCAAACTCAACGCCAAGATCACGGCCGATCGCTTCACAAAGAAAGACAAGTAGACTGGTCATTGAACGGCGCGTGGTGAGAGCTGACGAGTGAAGCCCACTCTTCAGCTCTCACCAGTTGCTCGTCAATCCTCCGCCTTCACCATTCCCCTCACCGCCTCGACCAGTTTGTCGCAGCCATCCCAGAGAACATCGACCGTCGGACGCTGGTACCGTGCCTCATAATCGGCAACGGTTGCCGCGACCTCTTCGCGTGTCATGTTTTCGTGATTGATGGTCAGGGCGATGACCGGCTTTCCGGCGAGGAGTTCGAGCAGTTGAATCTCCCGATCGAGAGAGCCCATGGGATATTGCTCGAAGCCATCATAGACCTTGCGCGCCGGGGCGTGCTGAAGAATGATGCCATCGACCTGGCCGGCGGCGATCAGTTCGAAGCCACCAGGGTAGGCTGGATGTGCGATACTGCCCTGCCCTTCGAGCAGGATAACTGCCGGGTGTTCGTTGATCCAGGCCTCGTGAATGGCGTGTTCGATCTCACCCGTGACAAAATCGTTGATCAGCGAGTCGAGCAGAATTCCGTACCGTACCCCCTGCAGCCAAGAGGTCTGTCCGGTTCCGATCATTTCACTGCGGATTCCGGCGGCGTTGAGCGCCTGATTGAGCCTGACGGTGGTTGTTCGCTTCCCGATCGCCGAGTCTGTTCCGAGGACAGCAATCCTTGGCGCGCCGACCTGATCGATTTTGCCCGAGAAGAAATGTAACTGAGCGCGATCCGGCGGACGCCGGACGTCGCGGATCCGGACGTCGTGGAGCGCCGCCAGGGACGCAAACTCCGGATCCTCGCCAAGAAATTGATGGAGCCCCGAATCGATACTGAGCCCCTTCTCGATCGCCTCACGCACGGTCGCCCGCGCACTCTCCGGAAGCTGACCACCATCGGGGGCCAGACCAATCACCAGATAGGCCGGTCGGGATTCGAGCCCCGCCAGCGCCGCGTCGAGACTCGCAAAAATCGGGATACCAGCTGTCCGCCCTTCGAGCGCGTCACCCGCATCCCGCCCGGCGAGGGTCGAATCGATCACCCCGCAGACCACGTACCGCGCCGTAAAGCGCACCAGCCCATTTGCGGTCTTGCCATTCGGAGTTCCAAAGGCACCTTCACAGTATACTAAAGCTCTTCCGTCCATAAATTATTAAAAAATTATCGGAAAAAGGGTTCTGCCAGCCGATCCGAGACCAGCGATTAAATACGATTTGGGACTATTCTGCTCAGGCTGGTTCAGGCCGGCCTGCAACGGTCCAACCACGTCAGGACCAGAAC
>JBEIMN010000749.1:0-1747 GCA_040378705.1 Acidobacteriota bacterium | reverse complement strand
GTATCTTGCGGTAGAGGTCTGTCATCGTGCCGCCGGCCGCTTTTCGTTTTTAGAGCGCAATCGGAAAGGCGACGCCAACAATAAGCAGAAAAAAATGAAATAACAGATAGGTCGGTGTCCACCCCTTCCACTCCGCGTGCCGGAGTGGCGGATAGATCGACTGCCAGTCGCCGGCATTGTTGACCAGCACCATTCCGGCAATCGTGATCCCCCGAAAAACATCGAGCGAGAGCAGACGATCCTTTGGCAACGCATTGGAGATGGAATCCTTGATCGACATCGAGCCAACCTTTCAGCTGGGATTGAGCCAGGAAAACGGGCAGGAAAACAGGACAGTCGGTTCAGTTGGCCAGATCAAGTGCCTGATCAACCGTCAGAATCTCGGTCACCGGCAGCGCGCGCTGCCTCGCCTCGGCCAGGAAATGCGCGGTGACATCATCGTCACCACGAGAGAAGCCGTTCCAGACAACGATCACCGCGAGAGGCAAACCCGCCCCTGCCGCTGCCCTTGCCGCTTCGTCAAGAATATCGTAATTGGTCTGAAAATAGTCGCCCGCCCTGGCGTCCCGAATGACTACAAGGCCACCGGCAGCCTTCACCGCGGCAATGATTCGATCGTACCGCGCTCCCCAATCACCGGCGCGATCGATGACCGAAGTGGCTCGAAAAATCTCCGGCGCTGATGGCAGCACGACGCGCCGCCGCAATTCAAGTTCGTCCGCCGCCTCGAGCGCCATTATATCCGCGCCACAGGCCGCCGCGCTGACCAGCTCAACCGCCCCGAGCCGGCGCAGTACCTGCCGGATCTCTCCCCTCACCCGCTCGTAATTTTCGGCTGGGAAGCGCCGCACTTCGCTACCAGGCGGATCGACGCGCCGCCCGGCCAGCGCGACCACCTGCCCCTTCCCACACGCTGATATTCCCGCTGGCCGATCAGATAGTTCAACTTGCATACGGACGCCTTACCGGCGTCTCCGCCGCACCATCGGCAGGGCTTTTCGGATCAGGCTTCGTCCCGAGTCCGGGTGAAACGAGCACGCCCCCGGCGACCTTTGGCGCAACCACCACCCGATCGATCAGAACCCTCCGGATCCGCTTTGGCAGAACGTACTCCGACGCCGTCGCAATGCGATCGACCAGTGCCCCGATATCCCCCGGCCCTTCCCAGTACTGCGCCAGAACCTCATTGTCCGTGCGACTGAGCATGCGCAGAATCACGAGCGCGACCAGATAAATGTCATCGATCTGGCCGATGAATGGCAGCACGTCGGGAATAAAGTCGAGCGGTGTGATGACATAGGTGATCGTTCCCAGCAGGAGCGCCTTCTCGGCCATCGGAACACGCGAATCCATCATCAGCCGATAGAGGAGCCTGACCAGCCGCGGCAGCAGAAGCAGCAACTCCCGCAACTTGCCACGCGCCTCTTTCTCGCTTCGATTCTTTTTTCCAAACATAGTGAGTTCTACTTCCTGGTCGAGGCCTCTGACCTGTCGCCCCGGTTTCCATAACTTCTATAACTTCTATAACCTCGGGCATAACCTCGGGCATAACCTCGGGCCGGGTTGCTCATCTGCCCATTCGATGATTAAATAACGGCTCATACCGCAAGGCAATAGTGTCCGGAAATTAAATCATCCGGACCGCGAAGATTCAACCTAAGCAATAAATGAGAGATTCCAATATCGTATGAGTCACGAACAGACCTCCAACGAACCGTATCCCGAATCCATTGAACTGATCGAGGGC
>JBEIMN010000748.1:0-1749 GCA_040378705.1 Acidobacteriota bacterium | reverse complement strand
CCAGAGGCTCTTTCAGGTTTATGGTAACGGTGTTGGCGGATACCACGTCAACACTCAGGACAACATCGACACTGCCACGGCCGGCGAGGCTCCGTGGAATGACGATATTGGCCTGATCGAGCCCAACATAGCCATCCTGTGATCCGGCGAAGAGCACGTCGGCGACGGTCCCGCCGATGGTGCAGGTCACCGCGCCGAGGCTGCTTCGATTACGAAACCCGGTCCCAAAGCCGATCAGGTAGAGCTTATCGGTCGCCGCGCCGAGATCGATCTCAACCGGGACATATCGCTTGAACCCCTCATCGTAACGCGCGACCGTTTCATAGCTTTGAGTACCATCAGCTTTGACACGCAGCATAAACGCCGCCGGAACTCCACCACCACTCGAATTGGCGGTGAAGAGCCCGGGAGCGACGCTGTTCACGGACACGATCCCCTGTGCGACGGCGATGCTCCCCTGCCCGGTGGCTGCCTTTTTGATCAGGACTGTCGCATCACCGAGCGCAGTTCCGCTCGGCACCTGATAGTTGACCTGCGCCGGCGAGACGAAGAAGAGCGGAGCCAATCGCTCTATTCCCAGCGCATCAGTGACCGCGACGCTCACTCCCCCGAGGGTCGCTGGCAACGGCAGCGAGGTTCCAAAGCCGGTCGCCGTCGCGAGGTTGGCGCCAAAACCAGCGACGATCGACTCCGCCGCCACGGCTCCGGTTCCATAACTCGCCGCCGAGACACTGGCAACCGAGGCAAGCGCGTTTGAAAGAACCAGAAACTGCCCCATCAACCCCTCATCCTCGTGGTTCGACATGTGGCAGTGATACATAAACGGATGGGTCGAACTTGAAAAGTCGTCGAACCTTGCAACAAAACTGACCGATTCATTCGTCCTGATCGAAAAGGTGTCCTTCCATCCCTGCTCCGTCGCCGGCACCGGCCCGCTGCTGCGCGAGACGATCCTGAACTGCACGTCGTGGATGTGAAAGGAATGGCCAAAGACTCTTCCATTGGCGATTGTCCACTTCTCGACTGTATCGAGGCCAACCGTCTGATTGATCGTCGCCATGTTGTAGCCAACATTATCAAAAGTGAATGGCGTGCCCGGCCCCTGCTCGGTAATTCTGATGGTTCGACTATTGGTCGCATCGGTCTCTGACCAGTATGTGTTCTCGGCCAGCTTTGCCGGCAGCACGGTGATAGCCCCGGTTGACGTCCGATTGCTGACGTTGATCCGCAGGACATTGAAGGTCTTATTGTTGAGCTGACTTCCAAAGGTTCCAGTCTGCGCCGGCTCGCTGCCACCGAATCCACCCGTCTGCCCGCCATTGAAAGACTGCATGTCGATCGAACTGCCAACCGCATCTCCCGAGAGGTCAACCAGAATCTCGTACCGCTCACCCGGCGCCATCACCAGTCTCGTTACCCCCGCCGGCGCGTTAACCAGCCCACCATCGGTCGCAATGACGTAAAATGTTCGATTGTCACTGAACCCGAGGTTGTACCAGCGCTCGATCTCCGCATTCAGAATACGAAATCTGACGAACTGCGCCGGCAGGCTGACCGCGGCGTTGAGCGTTCCGTTCGTTACCATGTTGTCGCCATAGATCTTTGACGTCAGAATGGCATTCGATGTCAGGAAGGTCCGGCTGGTCAGGACGAGCGGAATATCGTCGACACCGTAATTGCGTGGCAACGCAAGAGCCGCCTCCTGCGGATCACGAATGATGATCAATCCACCTGCGCCATAGTTCAACT
>JBEIMN010000747.1:0-1752 GCA_040378705.1 Acidobacteriota bacterium | reverse complement strand
ATCGAGTCCTGCTGACCAGGCTTCTCCCCTGGTTCCGGTCGTGGCTCCTGGGGGAGAGTCATAGACCCGGGTAGCGGAATGGAGAAGATGAGCAGGGCGAGGTTGAAGATTATCGTCAACATTTGGTCAATAATATTTAGTCAATAATATTGTGGATAGCGGCAGGTGGACAGATTCTGGCCGCTCCTGCCCGGTCAACCTACTTCAGATTGAGCCTGAGGCGTCGTGTCAGCTCAATGACGTCTCCAGCCGCTTCGACAACGCCGATTGAGACGACCCGGCGTGAGGTCCTGGCGAGAGCCTGCTTGAGACGCTCGCTCGATTCGACCAGCAGCTCGACGAGCGTTTCGATCTTTTCTTCGCCATTCCCGATCTTCGTCTCAGGCTCCCCCGACCCGCCAGACTCTGAGCGTATCTGACGGGCAAATTTCTCCATCTCGCGCAGTCGCTTCTCGTGACGACGTGCGACTCCCTGGGCACCTGTCGCGGCAATCTCGCTGGCAATCACTCCTGCGCCATCCCTGATCGTTGCCGCCTTCTCGGTCAGCTTTCTGAACTCGTCCTCTTCACGCTTGATCTGCATGCGTTTCAGGGTGTCGAGGAGGGTCTCGTTCTGGTCGATATCACTCGCCACTCCCGGCGGAGTCGTTTTGAAGGTGCCTAACTCCTGCGCCAGGCAGCGACTCACTCCGGGGCTCACGATTAAAATCGACAGCGTCAGAATCAGAAATCGGACAGGCATGACCTCAAACTCCGGATCAACGATCAGTATGTACAGTTCAGAATCCGGCGTTGATTGGTCGCCGTCTTCAGGCTCAGGTCGATTCCGAGAATCTTTCCGGCCAGTCCGCGCAGAACCTCGTCTTCAAGGCGGCCGTTCGATTGCCCCTCGACCCAGACTGAGCCGGCCATTGCATCCGCATATCGTCCCTCGATGTGCGCCGCAATGAACAACTGCGATCGCTTCTGATCGAGCGGCAAGGCAGTGATCTCGATGAAGTACCGTCCCTGAAGCCAGTTCCGCACCTCACTCGACGGCATTGCCGCAAGGTACTCGAGATTGTTGCGCGTCGTTACCCCACGAGTGAAGACTACTGGCTGCGTAATGATTTTACCATTGCTCTGGCCATTGCTCAGGCCCGCGCCTTCTTCACGGAGCGAGATTCCGCACCCCTTCAGAACGTCACGCACCGTCTCGATGATCCTTTCCCGCTGCACTCCCAATGTGTAAGGATTATCGAGCGGCTGTTCAACTTTTGGTCGGTCGAGCTGAATCTGCGCGCTCGCTCCAACCGTCAGACCAATAAGCATGATTCCAGACAGAATAAGATTCCTGATCCGCATGTTCCCACTATTATTCATTTCCGAACCCCCTTCTCACTTCGATTAAAACTAAGGTGAACAATAACAGGCAATCCGATCAGACTTCAATACGCCCCGCGCTCTCCCGCCAATCCATTGCCCCGTTATACCAGGGCAATCGCATTTTAAAAGTGAACTGTTTCCCATAAACCACACGCTTCTCGCGCTCTTCCCGTCTGAGGAGTACGAATAATGGCCCTCGGGGTCCTCGCGAAAGGCTGCCACTGCCCCCAATAACCAATGAGAGAAATTCTGCGCTGCGGAGAGCGGCCCCCTGGGTGCGCGGGCCTCCGGCCCGCATGCCCCCGGGACAGAGCCGTTTTGAGATAAAATGGTGCGGAGAAACTGCTGTCAGAGCCGGGCTTGGCGCTGCTTCTGCTGAGTGGCGCT
>JBEIMN010000746.1:0-1754 GCA_040378705.1 Acidobacteriota bacterium | reverse complement strand
GGTCGAGAAAGGCCTTGACCACCGACAGCTCGACGTCGGCCTCCAACAAGCTCACCCGCACGTCGCGCAGGGCGTTGGCGATGTTGTCCTCGGAGAGCTCGGCCTTGCCCTGAAGCTTGAGGCGAGCGGTGCGGAAGCCCTTGGAGAGGGTCTCGAGCATGACGGTGTCCCTGGTCGGGTAAATGGAAGCGCCCTGCTAACCAACTTCAGCGGTCGGGGCGCATCCAGGTGAGCGTGGCGTCGAGGCGGGAGTCATTGACGGTATCGGAGATCCGAACGTCGGGTTGTTAAATCAGGCTGGTCAGATTGGCGGGCCTGACCTTGAGGATCTCGACGCGGCACTGTCGTTCGATCTCGACGATCTGGGGGAGGTCTCATTCTGATGAGTGGTGGCCCGATGAGTTGCGACATGGAGTGGCGGGATCGCCCGGCGATCGTGGTTCCGGACGAGGTGCGCGAGCTTGTCGGCGGGCATCCGCTGGCTGCCGAGCGGATCGTTCGTTCCGGCATCAGGGATCTCTCCGAAGTGCGGGCTTTTCTCGATCCACGTGCCTACAGGATGACGTCACCGACTGAACTGCCGGATCTGGAAATTGCGGTGGATCGACTGAAAAGGGCGATTCGCGAAGCTGAGCCGATTCTGATCTGGGGTGATTTCGATGTCGATGGGCAGACGGCGACGGCGCTCCTTTGCATCGCGCTCGAGCAGCTTGGGGCGAATGTTCGTTATCACGTTCCACTGCGCGATGGTGAGGGGCACGGTATGAACCTGGGGCGTCTGCGAAACTGGATCGACAGTGGTATCAGGCTGATCGTCACCTGCGATACCGGGATCACCTCGCACGACGCCGTGACGCTGGCGAGAGCGGCCGGAGTCGATGTTCTGATCACTGACCACCATCTTCCGGGTGAGACTTTGCCGGAGGCGCTGGCGGTCGTCAATCCGATGCGGTTACCGGAAGGTCACCGGCTGCGTGACTTGCCGGGGGTTGGAGTGGCCTGGCAACTGATCGTCGGTCTTGGTGACGTGGTGCGGGCCGGGGAGCTGCTCGATCTGGTCGCGCTTGGGATTGTCGCCGATGTTGCCATACAGCGAAATGAGACCCGGTATCTTCTGCAACGCGGGCTTGAGATCATTCGGTTGACGACACGTCCCGGGCTGCGTGCACTGATCGAAGCGGCCGGACTCCCGCCACTGGAGATGGACGAGTCTGATATCGCCTTTGGATTGGGGCCGCGCCTCAACGCGCAGGGGCGGCTCGGTGACGCGAGAGACAGCGTCGAACTGCTTATGACGCGTGATGAATCGCGCGCCCTGGAGCTGGCATCACAGCTCGAAGGCATGAACGCCCGGCGGCAGCTTGAATCAAGACTGATCGAAGAGAGTGCCCACAGCCTCCTCGAAAAAGATCCATCGTTGCTCGAATATGCGGTGATCGTCATTGCGCACCCGGAATGGAATGGCGGAATCGTTGGCATCGTCGCCAATCGGCTTGCCGATCTCTATCGTCGACCGGTCATCCTGCTTGGAGAGCGCGACGGTATCCTCTCCGGCTCGGCACGTTCAGTCCATGGCTGCAATATTACCGAAGCGCTCCGTGACTGTGCCGGACTGTTGATAAAGTATGGTGGGCACCCGATGGCGGCCGGGCTTTCCCTTCACCAGCGGGACCTCTTCGAGTTTCGGCGTCTCTGCTCGCGGGCGGTCCGCGAGAGAATGTCAGATGCCGGTGAGCGTGCGATCCTTGAGATCG
>JBEIMN010000745.1:0-1755 GCA_040378705.1 Acidobacteriota bacterium | reverse complement strand
TCCGTAACTATTTTCAGATTACCTGGTTTTCAGATTACCTGGATTGTTGCGATTAAGTTTTTGCAATTAGATTTTTGCAGGGCTATTTGAAACTGTTTCTGCTACTGTTTGCCTGCTCGGAAGTCCAGTAATTTCGGGATGCTTGCGCTCCGAAAATTCCAGGGATATATACTGGAGTAGTTGGCCCAAAGCAGGTGATCTGAGAGATCAGATCTGATCAGCATGACCCTGAAACAGAGACAGTGCGAATACCGGGCTAAAGAGAGTGCAGGGAAGGCCCCCTGTGAATAGATACAATAATACCCATAATCTGTTACGAGTTATTCCAGACAAGTAACAAGTTAATCGATACCAGTTACACGTCATCCGACGTCATCCGGAGGTTATGGCCATGGCCATGAGCGCAGGAGGTTCATCGAACCTCAATTCATCGATCAACGTTACGCCGATGGTGGATATCATGCTGGTGCTGCTGATCATCTTCATGGTCGTCACACCACTGCTCCAGTCCGGCGTCAGCTTCACCATCCCTAAATGCAAGAATCCAGTCGAGGATGCGAACATCACCAAGGATACCGCGGTGGTCATCGCCATCCCCAACGACGGTGAATTCTATGTTGGTCGAGATCTGATTCAGGGCAAGGAGCGTCTGATCCAGACAATCAAGACTCGTATGGGTCAGCTCAAGCCTAGTGATCCGCAGATCGTCTACATCAAGGGCGGCGTCGGCACCAGCTATGGCGAGGTTGTTGACGTGATCGACTCGATCAGAGAAGCCGGTTTCGATCAGATTGGTCTGGTCGCCGACAAGCTCAAAGAATAATACCGCAATCTAAAATTGTAATCGTCCTCAACAAGGAGTCGTTGCCATGGCAATGAGTGGGCCCGCAAAAGAGGCCGTTCCAGAAATTAACGTCACCCCGATGATCGATATTCTGCTTGTGCTGCTGATCATCTTCATGGTTATCAGCCCGCAGAAGCCGCATCAGTTTGAAGCGAAGATTCCGGAGAAGCCACCTGAGAACCTCCCGGAAAACCTGGCTCCAGACCCATTGAGTCTCCTGGTTACTGTTCCGCAGTTCGGTGATGCCTACAAGCTGAACACCGAAGAGCTGAAGGGAGTCCAGGCGCTGGAGGAACGCCTCCTGAGCGCGCTGGATGGCCGCCCGGCCGACCGCAAGGCGGTCTTCATCAAGGCTCCACGCTCGAAGCAGTACGGTGATGTCGTCAAGGTCATCGACGCGGTGAAGGCTGCCGGGGGTTCCCCGATCGGTCTCCAGATCGAAGCACTCGATCAATAGGCGATAACCGTTCAAACAAGGGTCGGAGGGGCGCCCATTTTGCGTGCGCCCTCCCCGTCCGCCTCAGTTCAGGCAGCTCCCTCATTAACGGTTCGAGTGCCTGGTAACATCTATCACCCCATCGAGGGCTACCCTGCAAAGGGAGAATTCAGAAACGACGCTATGAAGATCTTCCGTCATTTTCAACATGCGCTTATCTTTTCGGCAATCGGTGCGCTGGCTTTGCTGAATTCCGGCTGTGAATACGGCAGGAAAGTCATCGCCAAGGATCAGCTCAACCAGGGAGCCATACTTTATAACCAGGGTAATATCAAAAAGGCCCAGGAGTTCTTCAAATCCGCCACTGACACCGATCCGGAAAATGCTGTCGCCTGGCTCTATCTCGGAGCGACGATGGTCAAGGAGTACAAGGGTGACGGTGAGATGAATACCGATCTGGCCAATCAGACCCTTG
>JBEIMN010000744.1:0-1759 GCA_040378705.1 Acidobacteriota bacterium | reverse complement strand
TTGGTGTAGTTTAACAATTCTGACAATCACGAATAATGATATGAAAATAACGAGACGTGAATTCATGGCAGACGGAGGCGCGATGGCCGCCGCCTATCCGATGGTTGATCGTAAACGTGGAGCCTGGATCGAGCGGTTGGCGCTCTTCGAAGGTGAGCAGGGGGGCTACAAGCTCTTCCGGATCCCTGGTCTTGTCGTCACGCGGAAGGGCACGGTGATCGCCTATTGTGAAGCCCGACGATCGAGCGGCGACTGGGGGTCGATCGACATATTGCTGCGACGAAGCACTGACGGTGGTCGAAACTGGGACGCGCCGCGTCGGATTGCGGAGGTTGAAGGTCGAAAGAGTCGCAATCCGGTCGCGATTGAGCGGAAGCAGGGAAACCCGGACGATCTGACGTATAACAATCCGGTCGCTATTGTCGATCGGCAGACCGGCGCGGTCCACTTTCTCTTTTGTCTCGAGTATGAGCGCTGTTTCTACATGCGAAGTGACGATGATGGAAGAACCTTTACGAAGCCGGTCGAGATCACCTCAGCATTTGAATCTTTTCGATCGCAGTATGCCTGGCGGGTTATCGCGACCGGCCCGGCGCATGGCATTCAGCTTCGGAATGGCCGGCTGATCGTCCCGGTCTGGCTCTCCCTCGGGCTGACTGGGAACGGGCATGGTCCATCGGTCACCTCCGTCATCTACAGCGATGATCACGGCCGGACGTGGCAGGGTGGTGAGCTGATCGGCCCGCAGTCACCGGATCTGATTAGTCCCAATGAGACGGTTGCAATCCAACTTGATGACGGACGAACACTGCTAAATATGCGCAGCCTCTCCAGTGCCAATCGCCGTGCGATCACCACCAGCCGCGATGGTGCAACCGGTTGGTCATCCCCGGTGTTTCACAACGAACTGATCGAGCCGATCTGCATGGCGAGTCTGACAAGGTTCAGCGAGAAGCCGCGACGCCTTCTCTTCGCCAATCCGGCAAACCTGACACGAGCTGATGGCCGGGAGACGCCGGGTGGCGGGCGCGATCGGCGAAATCTGACCATCCGGCTCAGCGAAGATGAAGGGCAGACCTGGCCCGTCGCGAGAACTCTCGAAGCGGGGCCGAGTGGCTACTCCGATCTCGCGGTCGGGAGGGACGGCACGATCCTCTGTTTCTATGAAAGCAACAGTCCGGCCAACCCTGGCAGCTATTCCGCTCAGCTCACAATTGCACGCTTCAATATTGAGTGGCTGACTGCTGATCGCACGACACTGAAGCCAGCCTGAAGTCGCATCTACTCCGGGGTGGTTTAATAGCGGCTCAAATTCAAAATCCCCGGCCTGATGGTCAGAATAAACCTCACAAGATGATCAGGGTAAATAATGCACGCTGGCTGAATCCACGCCCCAATAGCCCCCACCAGTAGTAGTAGTGGTATTAGTAGGGGCGGTTCGCGAACCGCCCCTACCTTAACGCCGGGTGCTACTTGAAGTTATAGTGCGTTAGCCCTGACCGGTCAGAGAATAAGCAGGTGAGCAGAAGCAGTACAGTACCAGGCCCAGCTCAGACAGCAGTCTCTCCACGCAATTTTATCTCAAAGCGGCTCTGTGCCGGGGGCATGCGGACCGGAGGTCCGTGCACCCCCGCGCACCCAGAAAGCCTGACTCTTAAAATGCGATTGCCCTGATCTCCAACCTGAAAATGCGGGTTACCAGCAAGATCGGCTGGACGAGTACCTTGTATTACCGTATATTCCTCAATATTTCTCTAAG
>JBEIMN010000743.1:0-1759 GCA_040378705.1 Acidobacteriota bacterium | reverse complement strand
CGGGTGAACGCGTCGGCGACCGCCTCCCTGCTGCCGGCTCAACCGTCCGACTCAATGGATCCGCCCCTCCTGTCCGCGGCTGGGCCTGCTCCGAACGCATCGCGCCTCCCGAGTCATCCTCAAATTCGACGCTCTCAACCTCGTCGGCCGGAACGATATACTGCGCCTCGGCGCCACCAATTTTTACCACTATCGTGAACTTCTGCTGGCTGAAACTGACAACTCGCCCCTTTAACACACTCCCATCCCGCAACCTGATCACGTCCGCCTCTCCGGTCAGACCAATCAGCAGCCAGATTCCCAGTCCGATCACTGCCCGGTACACTCTTCGCTTATTCACTCTTTGCTCCTGTTTCATCTCAAACCTCGTGCTTAATCGACTTCGCCCTCTGCTTCGGGGTCTTTGCAGGTTCGCCTCCAAGCGTCAGACTATCATATGCCAGATCCGATTTTGACCGCATCGCGCTTTTCCGTTAAGTTTTTGAAAAAAATTGGTGATTATTCGGCAAAGTATTCTTGACGAGTCGCAATGCAGAGACTATACTCCGCTTGGATTAAGGATTAGTCTTTTACAAGATTTCGCATCTGATCTCGGTTTACAAGAAGAGTCCTGACCTGGGGCGGATCCTGCCCCGGAGTGAATACTGGTTCTCGTTGGTTTAGCCTGTAACGTTCTGTCGCGGGCTTAATATTTTATAAAAATCTGTTATTTTTTGTCTCTTTAGTTTTATTGTTTTTTGGAAGTGTGCTCAAGACTTTCCAGGCAAGGTTCGGTTCAGGTCTGACTCGTCCTCTTTTTCAGGATTTGAGACCCGGCCTGGTGGAACTAGTGTAGTTAGTAGACCTAGTAGACCTAGTGAAGCTGGTAATTTAGCCTGGAATCGTTTTGACCATCTGCTTTTATACCGTTTACCTCCCTCCTTCTCCTGCTTGATTCCCACGATGCGCGAACCGTATCGTGGGATTTTTTCATGCAGGGCTCACCTGAAAAGAGTCTATCTTGGAGACCGGTAACCAAGGCGCGCACGGACGATCAGCCCATCGCGCCCGACGTTGACGACGATCGAACGATAGCTTCCATCCCGCTTTTCATTGGAGGAGATGTAGCTGAGCGTGTACTGATAACGCAGCTCCTCGGCGATCAACTGAAAGGCAAACGACGTATTCTCGATATTTTCAGCGCGGATATAGCGGGCGCCGGACTGGACAGCAAGCGAGCGAAGGTAATCAGCGGCCACCAGGTAACGATCCCGGATCGGCTGTCGGCTCTGCGTATTGACACGAGTCGAGGGGCGTGAGCCCGGTGTTCCGGTCTGGCTCCCCCCGATTTGGGGTTCGCCCGTCTGGGTTCGCATCACCGGTCCGCCACCGGTTGGAGCTGGCAGATTGATGATCGGCTTCGACTGGGCCGGAGCCTGATCCTGAAAAGCCTGCACCGCCGGCCCGGGGGCGGCAAAATGCGAGACAAAGCTGCTTGCACCTCCATTGGGGATAAAGATCGGCTTCATGATCGGAGCGCCATCATTGCGGGTCTCGTATTGAATGGCATAGGCGATGATGCCCGAGCTCGCGATCTCTTCGAGCGTACTTTCGAAGGTTGCCTGCTTACTGGCGGTATCGACGCCATCGGTGAGGACGACGATCGCCTTGCGCCCCTTGGCGGAGGAGAGCTTCTGGGTGACCGTCATATGAATTGCGTCGTAGAGACTGGTCAGGTAGCTGCTCTTGAGCGTCCTGACGGCCCGCTCAAGTTCGATCG
>JBEIMN010000742.1:0-1761 GCA_040378705.1 Acidobacteriota bacterium | reverse complement strand
TTCTTTTTTTGATTTACTGAGTACCATTAATGTAACAAAAACAAAAACAGTAAAGAATATTATAAAGGCTATGATTGGAAAGAACTCAATGCCTGGTACATTTGATAAGTTATTTTGTATCATATTATTTAGTTTCTGTTTTATTAATATCCGCTTTGTTACTTGCCGTTTACATCATCAACTTAGGTGTAGGCGCACGGGCGGCTGTAATGATGATCTTCTTCCTGATCTTTTTAGGCAAAATATCTTTTTTACCTTTCCTGATGATCGATGATCTGCGGCGAATGTTCGACCGGATGGCGCCGCGTGAGGCGGTGTACGAGCACAACGACTTCAGCCGGCGCGTGGACATACCGCCGGACGAGCCTGCGAACGGCCATTCGCATTGCAAGGCGCTCTTTCTGCCGGCGTCGGTCAGTCTGAACATCTCGGATGGTCGGATTCAGCTTGGCCAGTGGCAGAGCCTTTTCTTTATTGAACTCGATGACTGCCGCGAGCGAACGATCTCGATCATGGTGCTCGGGATGGCGGTGGGTCACGGGTAGATGCCGGTGAAATCCCAGTGTTAGCCCCGGGCAATATACTCCTACGGGCAATAAAGGACAATCAATGAATGCGATCATAATGGCGGGTGGATCGGGAACGAGGTTCTGGCCGGCGAGTCGCGCCGCATTGCCGAAGCAGTTTCTGCGGATCACCGGGGAACGGACGATGCTCGAGGAGACGATTGCGCGAATCGAGCCAGTGGTTCCGTCTGATCGTGTCTCGGTGATCGTCGGAAAGCTGCACGAAGAGATTTCGCATCGGCTGCTGGGCGATACTGCGGTGCAGGTAATGGTCGAGCCATTTGGGCGTAACACGGCGGCCTGCATCGGGCTGGCAGCGCTCCACTGGCGACGCCGCGATCCTGGCGTTCCGCTGGTCGTGCTGCCTGCCGATCACTTCATTGCCGATCGCGCCGCCTTCACGAAGACGCTCGCGGCGGCGGCGAAGCTTGCCGCGACTGGGTCGATCGTCACCCTTGGCATACTTCCAACCCGCCCTGAGACCGGTTATGGATACATTCAGGCGGGCGAGAAGGAGACCGAGCGGCCGGAACTGCCGGACCTCCCGAGCCTTAAGGGGGTGGAGTGTTGCCACGTGACGCGGTTTGTCGAAAAGCCTGATCTCGCGACGGCGATCGGGTATCTTGAGAGCGGTCAGTACCTCTGGAATAGCGGGATCTTTCTGTTTACCCCGGAGACCATTCTGGCGGAGATCGAGGCGCATCTTCCGCTTCTCGCGGAGGGGCTGGCTGAGATTGACAGGGTGATCGGGCGGGATGAATATCAGGCGGTTCTCGACCGCGTCTATGCCGGACTGCCCTCGGTGTCGATCGATCATGGAATAATGGAGAAGACGCGGCGTCCGCTCTATGTCATCCGATCAGAGTTTGGCTGGAGTGATGTTGGAAGCTGGCAGGCGCTCTATGAGTTGCGGCGGGGGGAGCCGACTACTCAGGCAGCCACTCAGACAGCCACTGAGACAGCCACTGAGACGGCATTGGACAGCGGGGGGAATCTGCTGCTTGGCCCTGTCTGGACGGAGGATTCGCGGAATAACCTCGTCTATTCGACCACTGGACGGCAGATCGCGCTGCTCGGCGTCGAGGGCCTGGCGATCATCGATACCGGTGATACACTGATGGTGGCGGACATGAGCCGTTCGCAGGAGGTCAAGCTCTTCGCGGAGCGTGAGAAGGCCGGTGGTTGATCGGCGCAC
>JBEIMN010000741.1:0-1769 GCA_040378705.1 Acidobacteriota bacterium | reverse complement strand
CTGCTGCGGATTGTTGTACTCGTGCCCAAGCGCAGAGTAACCGCTGACCGTGATATAGCTCAATCCGAAGTCGCGCGGATTGCCCGACAACTCCGGCATCCCGACCGCACGGTTGATACTCACCCCGGCGTTCTCGTGAATCACCTGCCCCGCCACACGGTTGAAGGCGACCCGCACGTCATTGACCAGTCGTGACGAGATGACTCGGTTCTCACCAATCATAATGTTCTGTCCGCGCCGGTAGAGGTTGTTCCCATAACCCGGCACCTGCACCAGCGCCACCCCCGAGAATGGCTCAAACAGCGTCCGGTCGGCGAAACTGTAACGCCCCGTCAGCGTCGCCCGCTCACTCCACCGGTGATCGATCCGCAGATCGAACTGATCGTTCCGATCACGCTGCACCGGCGATGAGACATAGTTCTGCGTCCGCGAATTCCGATTTGGCAACGGATAGAGCGCCGCAATCTTCAACCCGATCGGATTGAGAAACGGCGCCGGCAACTGATCCCCCGGAAACGGAAAACTCGTCCCCGGCACGACCGGCTTCCCCATCCGCCCGGCCGAGAAGTCGCCCAGACGCTCCTGCGCCGTCGGCACATTGGCCAGCCTCGTCATCCCCTCACGCAAACGCGTTCCCTCGTAATCGGTGAAGAAGAAGGTACGATCCCGCACCACCGGCCCACCGAGCGAAAACCCGAACTGACTTCGCTGGTAGCGTGGATCGGACTCCCCCGCCGGCGCAAAGTAGTTCCTTGCATCGAGCGCCTGGTTACGGAAAAAATTATAGGCCGTGCCATGCACTCCATTCGTCCCTGACTTGAGGACGACGTTGACCTGCGCCCCGGCGCTCCGCCCGAATGAGGCATCATAGGCACTCGTCAGGACCTCGAATTCGCGCACCGCATCGACCGCTGGCCGCACCCCAAAGGTGTTCAGCTTTGGATCGACATTGTAGACTCCGTCCAGCAGGTAGTTGTTCGCATCCTCACGCGCCCCGTTGATGTTGAAAGTGAAGTCGCCGCGCACAGATCCGGCAGATCCCTGCGCCGCCGGCACCGCCCCCGGCCCCAGCAACGCCAGCTGCAGGAAGTTCCGCCCATCGAGCGGCAACCCCGTCACCAGGTCGTTGTCGATCACTACTCCCTGCGAGGCCGTCTCCCGCTTCAGCGGCGTCAGCGATTCGACCACCTCAATCGTCGCCTGCGGCATCGCCCCACTAAATCCAATATCGATTCGCAGATCCTGGTTGACCTGCAGGACGGCACGGTAGAGGTACTTTGCTCCCCCTCCCTGCTCGATCTCGATCCGATAGCTCCCCGGCGGCAGCAGTGTGAACGCATAATTGCCGCCGACACCGGTCTCGGCCTGGCGCATCGTCCCCGTCTCTTCCCGCACCAGCCGAACGCTGACCCCTGCCACCACCGCACCCGTCGGTCCGGTCACCTGCCCACGGATCGTTCCCTGGTAACTCTGTGCACGCACCGTCACCGTCACCAGGCCGATCAACACGACCAGACATCTCACTGCTCTCCTCATCGCTTCCTCTCCTTGAGGCTTCTCGCCAATTGTTACGCTCGCGATTACGCCAGCTTAGTCTCTCTTAAAGTTTCAACACCGAGAAAGTATATGGCTCCGTCACCATTTGCAAACCTATCCGGGAGCCTCCGCCTGCAGGGCAGGACCGAACCAGCCGACAACTGGCGCCACCTTCACCGACCTCACGATCGCATCGATGGAGCTCAGAATATTTGCCTGCTGTGCCTGCTGTG
>JBEIMN010000740.1:0-1771 GCA_040378705.1 Acidobacteriota bacterium | reverse complement strand
GCCCGCCGATGGAGGACTGCTACATGGGCTGGGCCATCACGCGGATCACCATGCCCGTCCTCAAGCGTCAGTTTCCGGAGATCGTCGACATGAGCCTTCCCTTCGAGGGGGTCTTCCACAACCTGATGCTGATCTCGATCCGTAAACAGTATCCGGGCCACGCCCGCAAGATCATGAATGCGATCTGGGGGCTTGGACAGGCGATGTTTACCAAATGCATCGTCATCGTCGATGACGATGTCGACGTCCAGAATACGAGCGAAGTCGCCTGGAAGGTTCTCAATAATATCGATCCCGAGCGCGATACACAGTTCGTTATGGGCCCGGTCGATGTTCTTGACCATGCCTCGCGTCAGCCCGGATATGGCTCCAAGATGGGAATCGACGCGACCAGAAAGTGGAAAAATGAGGGATTCGACCGCCGCTGGCCGCGCGAAAACAGCACCAGCACGGATATCAAACAGCTCGTCGATGCGAAGTGGAAAAAACTGGGTCTCTGAGCAGCCGGAAGCGCCCCACGCTTAAAATGGCGCGGGGTGCTCAGCCGGAAATAGAGTAACTGCTGAAAATGGCGATTTATCAGGGTGACGGAGTAATAGAAAGATTACTCCGTCTTCGAGGTCGCCTGACTCCGCAGGTAATCATCCGTTCCGTCGATCCAGTCGCGACGCGGCGGACTGAAGACGTCGAGCCCGGCGAACTCTTCATCCGCAACCGCGCAGTGTGGGACATTCGATGGAATTTGAACCAACTCGCCAGCGCGCAGGATCAGCTCTTTACCGCCAATCTCGAACCGAAGTGAGCCGCTAAGGCAATAGCTGAACTGCTCGCTCTCGTGCTGGTGCATCGGAACCGTCGCGCCCTTCTTCATGTTGATAAACGCCAGGGTGATCTGCTCACCATTGAAGAATTTGCGCGAAAAGTAGTCCGTGACCTGCTCCGCTGGTATCTCGTGAACCTTGTGATGAATCATTTTCATTCCTCCGCACGCCAATATACCCGGAGACCGCTCCAGACGCAAAAATGCGGCGAAGAATGGTGGCCACCATGCTTCGCCGCATTTTCACAGATTATCTGAAAATACACTACCAGGTGCGGCGTCGATCGTTCTGCCGACGAACCTTGGATTCATGGTAGATCAATCCCCCCACAGCGCCGACAGTCGCTCCGATCAGGGCCCCCTTCTTTCCGCCAAGAATTGCCCCGGCCCCGGCGCCGATTCCGGCTCCAATACCGGTGCGCACTACTGCCTTTCCCGCCGTGTCCTGCCGATTGCCATTTCGGTTGCCCCTGTTCCAGTAACGGCTGTCGTCATATCTGCTATCTCGTCGGTCATCATTGCGATAGTAGTATGAATCGTCACCATAGTTACCGTGCCCACCGGCTCGTCCACGTTCCGAACGTCCGTAATCGTTCACACGGTCGCGCCCCCGCTCCCGGGCGCCCTGGGCTTTGGATGCCGGCGCTATGCCGATCATCAGCACTACTGCCATCAGTATCCCTGCTATTGCATTCTTCCGGAATTGTCTCGTCATCGTGTTCTCCTTGAGCAGCCTCTTTCATGTCGGACATGTCGGGCACATCGGGCTGCCAGCATCAGATTTCCTGCACCACAGCGTTTCCATCCCGCCCTGTAATCGCCGCAATCTGTCAAACAAGGTAATTCAATCAGCGTGCCAGGAGATCGGAATGGTCGATATTTTTATAAGCTGTTTATAATCATTGGATTAGTCGGAAGGTTCCACGATGCCCGGTTTAGACTGCTACACGG
>JBEIMN010000739.1:0-1773 GCA_040378705.1 Acidobacteriota bacterium | reverse complement strand
CGCCTTCAACCCGGATAGCCGGATCGCAATTCAGGCCTGCATCGACGTCTATCGACAGCTCAATGCCCGGATTGCCAATAATCCGCGTGGAATTCTGCATCGGGAGAGTGTTCCGATGAGCGAGAAGTTCAGGGTTCTGCCGGCGAGTAAGTACTGGCGATTGCCACTCGCCTATCTCCAGCCCTGACGGCCGATAAAGAGTCCGGCAGGTGGGAAACTGACGAAAGTCTTTTGAGAAAACTGAGATGAATAGAAACAAGGAACCGCGAGAGGTGACAATCGTCGGAGGAGGGCTGGGCGGTCTGAGCGCCGGTATACACCTCCGACTTGCCGGGTACGAGGTGACGATATACGAAGCAAACGAGCAGGTGGGGGGCCGCGCAAATCAGCTTAAAATGGACGGTTTCACGTTTGATACCGGGCCATCGCTTCTCAACTATCCGTGGGTCTTCGAGGATCTTTTCAAGGCGGCCGGCCGGAAATTTTCAGACTACGTCGAGACGATCGCGGTCGATCCTTCTGTCACCTTTCAGTGGCGCGACGGCACGGTATTCAGGCTCTCCTCGAACCTTCAGAGTCTGATGAGCGAATGTGAGCGGATCGAGCCCGGATCGCGTCCGAATCTGCTCGCGTTTCTCCACGATACCTCGATCAAGTACCGGATGTCGTTTGACAAACTGGTGACCCGAAATGAAGATAACCCGCTGAAGTGGTTCAGTGCGTTGACGCCTGACGAGATGTCGCGCTTGAGTATCTGGCGTTCCCTCGACGGAGAACTTGGTCGTTTCTTCAAGAAGCGATACATTCGCGAGGCCTTCGGTTCATATGGAATGTATCTCGGGGGATCGCCATACGATCTGCCCGGGCTCTTCACGATACTCTCTTATGGTGAACTGGCCTACGGGCTCTGGTTGCCAAAGGGTGGAATCTACGGTCTGGTCAGTGGCATCGAGAAGCTGGCGCTCGAGCTGGGGGTGAAGATCAGAACCTCTGCGCCGGTGGCGCGAATCATGGTCGGGAATTCAGGAAAGGGTGGAGGCCGACAGGTGACCGGAATCGAGTTGCGGGATGGTCAGGTCATCCCGACACGGCTGGTCGTTTCGAATGTCGATGTTCCGACGACTGAGAGGTCGCTGATTTCGCAGTCGGACGGTCCGGGACGCAAGCTGCCACGGGCTCCACGCATGACGCCGGGGGTTATGACTTTCTACTGGGGAGTGAAGGGAAAGGTTGACGGCCTCGGCCATCATACGATCTTCCTGCCGGAAGATTTCCGGCTCGGGTTTACGGAGTTGCTGAAGGAGAAGGTTGTACCGCACGACATGCCATTCTATATCTCGGTTCCGTCGGAGACCGATCCGGATCTTGCACCGCCGGGGGATACGGCAATGTTCGTCCTGGTTCCGACCCCACTCCTGAGTGAACTGCCGAATCTCGACTCGCCCGAACTTGTCGAACAGGTCCGACAGCGAGTGCTGGATAGGTTGCGCGATGATGGCATCGATCTCGATCCGGCACGGATCGTCTCCGAGAAGGTGTATACGCCGGAGGATTGGCGCAAAATGTTCGGGCTCTATGATGGCTCGGCCTTCGGCGCGGCGCACACGCTCTTTCAGGTCGGGCCGTTCCGGGCGCGCAATTACGCGCGTGATGTCGAAGGACTTTTCTATGTTGGGGCAAGCACCACTCCGGGCACCGGTATGCCGATGGTTGTGCTTGGCGGAAAACTGACAGCGGAGAGAATTGAATCTCGTGTTCAGTAAGGTTCAAGGT
>JBEIMN010000738.1:0-1778 GCA_040378705.1 Acidobacteriota bacterium | reverse complement strand
TTGCAAGGTACCTGCTCGATCAGGCGATCGTCAGCGGCGCGCAGTTGCGCGAAGGTGAGGCGGTGTGCGAGGTGCGCGCCGATGGCGTGACACTCGCGAATGGTGACCGGATTGCGGCATCCTTCGTCGTCAATGCGACCGGAAGCTGGTCACCGGAGCTGACGCCCGGAATACCGGTTCAGAAGCGAAAGGGGCATCTGGTGATTACCGATCGCTATCCGGGATTTCTCAATCACCAGTTGATTGAACTGGGATACCTGAAGAGTGCGCACGGGATCAGTGAGGATTCGGTCGCCTTCAATGTCCAGCCGCGGCGAACGGGGCAGGTGCTGATCGGCTCCTCGCGTCAGTTTGGGGTCGATGATCCGGTGGTCGAGCAGCGGATGCTGGGCTGGATGCTGGAGCGTGCAATTGGCTATATGCCAGAGCTGGCAGGGCTCTCTGCCATTCGGACCTGGACCGGATTTCGGGCGGCGACACCGGACAGTTTGCCGCTGATCGGGCCGGTCGATGGAGCGTGTGGGCGGATCTGGCTGGCGACTGGTCACGAAGGGCTCGGCATCACGACCGCGCTTGGAACGGCGGAGTTGCTGGTCGATCAGTTGGTTGGCCGCCGTTCGAAGATCCCTTTTGAACCATATTTGCCGACGCGCACGATGCACGGCGACGTCGGCCATTCCCATCCGCCGGATATCGCAGAGGTGAACCATGACTGACCAGCGAGACCAGATCATCATCCTGCTCAATGGACGTGAGCATAAGGTGGAGGCTGGGGTGACGGTCGCCGGGGCGCTGCTCGGCGCGGAGGTTTTCGGATTCCGGCAGGCGGTGACGGGTGGCTGGCGTGGCCCACTCTGCGGAATGGGGATCTGCTACGAATGCCGAGTGACGATCGATGGCGTGGCCCATTCGCGCAGTTGTCAGATCTACTGCCGGCCGGGGATGGAGGTTCGGACCGATGGCTGAGGCGAAGATTACCCAGACCGGAGCTAATGGTGGCCACGGTGTATTGCCACGCGACCCGTCACGCAATTATATCGAGGCGAGCCTCTGCATCGTTGGTGGTGGACCGGCCGGACTGGCAGCGGCGGCGGCGGCGACTGAGCGTGGCGACAGAGTTCTTCTCATTGACGACAATCGACAGCCTGGTGGGCAGATCTGGCGAGCAGACAGCCGCGACGGCCGCCATCCGGCGGTTTCCGCGCAACTGGCCAAGATTCCGGCCGAGCGTTTCACGCATCTGGCCGAGACGAGCATTGTCGCGGCGCCGGCGCCGGGTGAGCTGCTGGCCGAGACTCCGGCTGGAAGCCGAACGATCCGCTATGAGCGGCTGCTCATTGCCAGCGGGGCGCGCGAGAGGTTCCTGCCATTTCCGGGCTGGACATTGCCAAACGTGACGGGCGCCGGCGGATTGCAGGCGCTGGTCAAGGGGGGGATGCCGATCGCCGGCAAGCGTGTCGTGATTGCCGGCAGCGGCCCGCTGCTGATTCCGGTTGCGGCGACGCTTCGTGCGCATGGCGCGGAAGTGCTCGCAATTGCCGAGCAGGCCCCGCGCCGACGGCTTCTCCGCTTTGGCCTCGCCGTTCTGACCGATCCGGCGAAGCTCCTTCAGGCGGTCTCATACTGGCGGGCGCTGCGCGGCATCCCCTACCTGACAGACTGTTATCCGGTTGCGGCGGATGGCGATGAGCGTGTGCAGCGCGTCATTCTGCAGCAGGGAGCGAAGATCTGGCAGGTGGAGTGCGACTACTTTGCCTGCGGCTTCCATCTCGTCCCGA
>JBEIMN010000737.1:0-1780 GCA_040378705.1 Acidobacteriota bacterium | reverse complement strand
GTCGGGACTCCTGGGTGCGCGGGCCTGCGGCCCGCATGGTTTCAAGTTTCACCGCTTAATTTAATCTCAAAGCAGCGTTGTGCCGGGGACAAGCGGACCGGAGGTCCGCGCACCCAGCCGCGCACCCAGCCCGCGCACACAGGAAGCCTCGCCCCGCTGCTCAAAATTCCGTTTAACTTTACTAATTCAGCTCGAGCGATTACGATATCAATTTATGCCGTTGCATGACACTGATGCGTTTGTGCTCCGAACCTATACGCTGAAGGAGGCGGACAAGATCTGCCTCTTCTTCACACGTGAGGTGGGGAAGATGCGCGGGGTCGCCCACGGAGCGCGGCGGATGCGGAGTCGGTATGGCGCGAGTCTTGAGCCGTTTACTGAGGTTTCGCTGGTCTATTATCAGCAGGAGAATCGCGAACTGACCTCGATATCGGGTTGTGAGATCATCCGGTCGCCATTTCGGTCGGGTGTCAGCAGCGAGCAGCTCGCCGTCTACCATTACCTGGCCGAGCTGATCGTCGAGTTCCTGCCGGAGATGGAGCCGAATGACCGGATTTATCGGTTGATTGGTGCGACGCTCCGGGCGATTGAGACTCCGACTTCGGCGCCGCTGACGGCGGCGGTCAGGTACTTCGAGGTCTGGCTGCTGCGCCTGACCGGGTTTTGTGCCGACTGGCGGGAGTGCGCGGGGTGCGGAAGGGGTCTGACGGAAGCTGGCGCGGTCTGGCTGACGGCTGAAGGAATGGCGATGTGTGAGCCGTGCAGTGGCCGGATTGGCGATCTGTTGCCGGGAGCGGCCTGGTGGGTGGTCCAGCGGGCCCTTGCCGTGTCGCCGGCCGAGTTTCTGACGACACCCTTCGATCTGCGGGTTATCCAGCAGATTGGCGGGGTCTTGGCGCGGTTGATTAATCGCGTCCTCGAGCGGGAGATGCGCTCGTATGAATTTCTGGACCGGTTGAGACCGGTCGAACCGACAGCGGCTGGTGGTTGATGACAACCAGGCCGACTGATTTAATACCAAGGGAGAGAGAAAGAATACAATGAGCACGAAATACGTCTATCTTTTTGCCGAAGGCCAGGTTGAAGGCAACGGCACGATGAAAGACCTGCTCGGTGGAAAGGGGGCCGGACTGGCGGAGATGATAAATGCCGGCCTGCCTGTCCCCCCGGGTTTCACCGTGACGACGGAAGGCTGTACCGGCTACTACAAGGCAGGGGAGACCTTTCCGGAGGGGTTGTGGGAGCAGGTTGTGACAGCGATGGCCCGTGTCGAAGAGGTCACTGGCAAGAAGCTGGGCGGGACTGAGAGTCCGCTGCTTGTTTCGGTCCGTTCGGGCGCGAAGTTCTCGATGCCGGGGATGATGGACACGATCCTCAACCTCGGTTTGAACGACGAGACGCGGGCGGCGCTGGCGAAACTGACTGGCAACGAGCGTTTTTCGTGGGATGCCTATCGGCGTTTCATTCAGCTCTTCGGCAAGATCGTGCTGGGCATCGACGCCGAGAAGTTCGAGCACAAGTTCGACGAGTACAAGAAGAAGCTTGGTGTCACGGAAGATACGCACGTTGGGGCGGAGACACTGGCGCTGCTGATCGACGACTACAAGGCGATCGTCAGGCGCGAGACCGGAAAGGATTTCCCGACCGATCCGCAGAAGCAGTTGCGGCTGTCGATCGAGGCGGTCTTCAAGTCGTGGAATGGACGGCGCGCGCGCGATTATCGCCGTGTCCACAAGATTTCGGATGATCTCGGGACGGCCGTTAACATCATGATGATGGC
>JBEIMN010000736.1:0-1783 GCA_040378705.1 Acidobacteriota bacterium | reverse complement strand
GCCAGCACTCCTGCCCCGGCCACCACCCAGCCCGTTCCGTCATCGACGCTCAGCCAACGCGCGATCATCACCGCGACCGCTCCCTTCAACGCGTCCAGAAAGAGCGTCAACAGCCCCGCCGCCTTGCCCGCGTTACGCGTCACATTGTTTGCGCCGGTTCCGCCACTCCCCGCCTGGCGAATGTCTGCCCCACTCTTCAGCCGGACAATCAGAAACCCGAATGGAATCGAGCCAAGCAGGTACCCGAGCAGCAAAATCGATATCGTCATTAAATGATCCTTCTCCGCAGCAGATCGAGCGCGGCGTTGACCGAAAGCGTGCGAACGAAATGCCTGTCACCACTGAATGTCAGCCGGATCGACTGTACCCCCTCGTCGTCGGCCAGTGCAATGAAGACCAGCCCGACCGGCTTCTCCACTGTCCCGCCTCCCGGCCCGGCGATCCCCGTAATTCCGATTCCAAAGGTCGATTGCGCCAGCGCACGAACCCCCTTCGCCATTGCACACGCCACCTCGTCACTCACTGCCCCGTGCTTCTCGATCAGCTCCGCCGAAACTCCGAGCCGCGCCGTCTTCGCCTCGTTCGAATAGGTCACCACGCCTTCATTGAAATATTCCGAACTCCCGGGAACCTCCGTCAGCCGGCCAGCCAGCAGCCCGCCCGTACAGCTCTCCGCTGTCGCTACCGTATAGCCCCGCCAGCGCAACCGCTCTCCCACCACCTCTTCCAGCGTCTCGTCCGTCCGGGAGTAGACGACGTCGCCCAGCACCTCTTCGAGCTGCCCGCCCAGCTCATCGAGCAATCCCTGCGCGGCGGCCTCACTTCCGGCCTGCGCCGTCAGGTGGAGCTCGATCTGCCCATTCTTGAAAAGAATCGTCGTCGATGGGTTGGTATATCTGGTGTAGATTGGGGCGGCCAGCTCGTCCGTCCCCGATTCCGTCAGCCCAAAGATGCTCAGCTTGCGCCGCAGAATGAAGACGTCACCCACATGCTTGCGAAGAACCGGCTCGACCAGCGCCTGGTACATCGGACGCATCTCGCGCGGTGGTCCCGGCAACAGCACGACCGTGCACTCCCCCTCGCGCAGCATCATCCCCGGCGCTGTCCCATTGTCGTTCCCGAGGATCGTTGCCCCCTCCATAATCAAGGCCTGCCGCTCGTTGATCGCCGGCATCGGAACTCCGCGATGCGCGAATCGCGCCCGAATCTTCTCCAGAATCGAATCGTGCAGAACCAGCTGCCGCTTCAATACCCGCGCAAAGATCTTTCGCGTGATGTCATCCTCGGTCGGGCCAAGCCCACCCGTCGAAATCACGATCTGTGACCGCCGCAGGGCATCCCTGATCGCCTCCTCCAGCCGCCCCTCGTCATCCCCAACGATCGTCTTCAGCCGTACCTCGACCCCGATCGCGTTCAGCCGCTCCGTCAGCCAGAGCGAATTGGTGTCGATCCGAAACGGCGTCAACATCTCCGACCCGATTGCTATAATCTCTGCATTCAACATAGTCGTTCCATCCTCCCGGATTAATAACTCTGCCATAATATCGGATTATCTTCGACTCTGAAACCGAACGTAATCATCCCAACAATGTCGCTTAAAGTGACCGTCGACTGACGGACTGAGTGGTCACGGCCATGTCCGGAGGAGAGGGCGAAATAGCCCAAAAATTTTGATGCTCGCTTCGCTCGCATCAGGGTAAAAAGGCAAAAGTGCAGAGGGCACAAGGGCAAGAGTGTTCAAGGGCGAGAAGAAGTCCGCGCACCGACAACAAGCCGCAAACCG
>JBEIMN010000735.1:0-1784 GCA_040378705.1 Acidobacteriota bacterium | reverse complement strand
TACAGATCAGGAATTAAGTATGGCAAAGGTATTACTGGTAGACACGAATTTCTCTTCGCGACCGATCTATGATGAATTGGTGCAGATGGGTCATGATGTTCACGTCGTTGGGTGTAATCCTTCTGATTGTGACGCCTTCGCAGCCCGTGATACTCGCCATTATAGTTGAACATATAAGCCTCTTTATTCAACCGCCGAAGGGCAAGAAAGTATTCGATTCCCTGATACCAGGGCACTGCATCATCGTTATCGTTATGGACCATCAGGATTGGTGTCCGTACCCGATGGGCATTGAATACCGGTGAGTTTTCGATGAACCTCATTGGATATTCCCACAGACTCCCACCAATGCGGCTCTGCGTCCGCTCGTACTGAAATTGACGAGATAGTCCGCTTCCCCAGCGAATTCCGCTGTAAGCACTGGTCATATTTCCAACCACTGCCCCCGGTGCTGCCGCCCTGAACCGATTGGTCTGCGTGACCATATACGCGATCTGATACCCGCCCCAACTGTGCCCCTGGATTCCAATCGCTTCCTCGTTGATAAATCCCTGGTCGACGACGCGCTGAATCGCCGGAAGCACGGCACTCAATGCACTGGCACCAGGATAACCAATCGTGTAGGTTATGTCCGGCATCAGCACGACATAGCCATTGCTTGCGTAATATGATGGATTGATCGATGTGCCCGGCCCCGGATTGACAAAGCGGTTGAGCCCGTCAGAAAGCTTTTCGTAGATGTATACCATCAGCGGATATTTTCGCTTTGGATCGAAGTTGTCCGGCTTGATCAGAATTCCGCTGAGCGCCACTCCATCTGTATTCTTGAACCCGACCAGTTCTGCCTTACCCCACAGGTAAGACTCCTTCTGTTTACCAACCTCACTCACCTTCTGCAATTTTTTGAAACCGCTGTCGGTAATGTGAAGATCCGGAAATTCATCGAAGCGGGACGCTGTTATCATCAGCACGTCAGCGTTTTTCGCCTTGATCGGACTCCCGAATGATTTCGACGCCATGATCAGTTTCTCTGGCAATCCACCGTCGATTCGTTCACGATAAAATCCAGTGTCGAATGTCACCTGATTTTCCGCCCGAAGCAGAAGCGGTTTGGTTGAGTCGATCCATTTCTCTTCCGGATCAAGCCTGACATAACGTAAAGCTATCTTCTCCCGCCGTCCAACTCCGTCGGTCAGCACCTTCGCGCTGCTTCCGTTTGGAGCGACCTGCCAGATGTCGTATTGATCGTAGATTAACAGGTCACGATCGTTACCTGTCCAACCGGCCAGCCCATAGGGTAGTGGCGTGTTCGGTGTGTCGTGATCTTCCTGCCAGAAGTTGATTTTGAGAGACGCCGTCAGGTTGGTGACCAGCCCCTCCGGAATCGAGATCGAGTTCCAGTCGCGACCGTCAAAAAAGATTGCATACTTTCCGTTTGGCGACCATGAGAGTCCGAATTGATTCTTCTCGCGCAGTTTGCGCCGTGAACCATCAAGGGTGTTGACAAGGTAGATATCGGCATAGCTCGTGTCTACACCAACGAGCCGACGATAGTTTCGGTCATCCTGACCAATCGCCCAGAGTCCTGATCCCGATGGGGTGACCGTGTCCATCGTCTCATCGGCCAGCAGCGTAAGTCGCTGGTCATCGTTGTGCCACACTGCACGATAGGATCTGTTTCGCTCCTGTGACGCCCGAACTTTCTGCATCGGCTGGATGTAGTCGTCCTGCCAGTGCCACAGATCGGCAATGACTTTATCATCAGTTACCGCTTCTGCCGCCGG
>JBEIMN010000734.1:0-1786 GCA_040378705.1 Acidobacteriota bacterium | reverse complement strand
GAAGAAGATGGTATAATGAAGATGGTGTAATGGTGTAGAATGAAGATGGTGTAATGAAGAAGATGGTGTAATGAAGGAGATTGAAGATGGTGTAATGAAAGGTGAAGACATGCGGGCCCCCGCGCACTGGGGATTTCCACTCGCAAAATGCGATCGCCCTGGGAAATGGCCGACAATGGAGTTGAACTACCAGATGGACTGGAGTATTTTGGTGTTATAAATAAATCAACGATCGAAATGAATTGAACTGATTGGCGCGCCCGACTTGAAAGATGTTTCAATTTGAGCCGATTTCAGGGATAATCCAGTGAATAATAGAATCTGTTTGTGTCAACAGTTGAGTCAACATTTGAACAGCCGTTGAGTAGTCGTTGAGCAACCGTTGAGAAAAAAACACTCGGTCATCGTTTGAGTTAAATTACATCTTACGTTTGGTTAAGCACTCTTCAAGCTGAATAGTGGCTGAATGGTGTCGGCATTCCGCCCGGCACTGATTTTATTAATTGTTGGGAATCTGGCGGTCAATTTACCGTCTAAAAGCAGTGAGGTCTCTATGGAAATACTCGTTCTTCAATGTCAGCTTGTAATTGCGCTTGGGCTGTTGAATGTATGGTTGCTTCGGTTTGGGAAGGCGACGCCGTGGCGCGGCGGTAAGGCCGTGAATATGCGTGAGGAGTTTGCCGCCTACGGTCTGCCTGCGTGGTTTATGTGGGTGGTTGGAGGTTTGAAGGTCTCGCTCGCGATACTCCTGATCGTTGGGCTCTGGATCACTCCGGTTTCACGACCAGCGGCAATTGGCGTCGCCGTCCTGATGCTTGGCGCGATTGCCATGCACGTCAAGGTTGGGGACCCGATCAAAAAGGCTCTGCCGGCGACATCGATGCTTCTGCTCTGCCTCTTCATCGCCACCACCTGAACCTAACAGAAGGTTAACGCCAAATTCTCCAAAGTACTGACGAGGCCACTGCGACCATAATTTCAAAGACTGGTTCGTAGTGGCCTCGCTGGTTCAATACCTGCTATTACCTGCCAGGCATCTTCAACTACTCCCCACTAAACCACGATCGAGAAACCGCATAATCCACCGGGCGACCAGAAGGTCATCGATGGGGTTGGAGAGTAACGCGAGGGCGGTATCGACCTTCGGGTCGCCAATCAGCGGCCGTCGGTCATTGAGAACGGCGGCGAGGTAGCGGGGTGACAGCTCGGGGTGGGCCTGTATGCAGAGGATCTGGTGATCGATCCGGTAGATTGCGTTCGGGCAGTGCTCACTGCGTCCGAGCAGAACCGCGCCGGGCGGGAGCTCGACGACCTGATCCTGATGGAGGTAGAGAAGCCCGACCGTGGAGGCGAACGGCTCCATCCAATCTTCACGCGGCGCGATGGTCACGCCGTGAAGACCAACTCCCCAGCCGGTCGCGGCCGGTGCCACCATCCCGCCAAGGGCCTCGGCGACGACCTGATGGCCGAAGCAGATGCCGATGAGCGGGATGCCGGCCCGGTAGAGATCCCGGACCAGCTCCTTCAGCCGAAGGATCCAGTCGCGTTGATCGTAGGCGGAGGCGCGCGATCCGGTCGTCACATAGCCATCACATTCGTCGAGCGCGGATGGAAATTCACCCGCGCTGACGTCATAAATTCGCCATTCGACATCCGCCCTGATCCGTTCAAAGAGCTTCGCAAAGATCGTCGTGTAATCACCATCGATTGGCCGGAAGCGTTCGGCGACGTGATCGCAGACCAGCAGTCCAAGTGTGATTCGCTTCATCATCAGAAACTCGTCCGG
>JBEIMN010000733.1:0-1788 GCA_040378705.1 Acidobacteriota bacterium | reverse complement strand
TCCAATCTGCTCGCGAATCCTCGCCACCGCCGCCTCGATGAACGATGCCGCCGTCCAGTCGCCACGACAACCACAGACCCCGCGAATGAAGTTTTCAAGAATCTTCCGCCCGTCCGGCGTATGCGCTACCTCCGGGTGAAACTGGAGGCCATACCAGTCTCGATCTCTATTCTCGACCGCGCCAAGCGCGTTTTCGGTCTCGGCAACAACTTCAAATCCTGGGGGCGGAACCGTGACGTGGTCCCCGTGGCTCATCCAGACTGGAAACTCTGTCGCCAGACCGGCCAGCAGACGGCTCTCTCCCACCACACGCACCTGCGCCGCTCCATACTCACGCCGCGATGACGGCTCGACCTTCCCGCCAAGGAAGTAACTCAGCAACTGAAGACCATAACAGATCCCCAAAACCGGTACGCCAAGATCCAGTATCTCTCGCTGACAATGCGGTGCATCCGCCTCATAAACGGAACTTGGGCCACCAGAGAGGATGATCCCTTTCGGACCAAGCTGGCGGATCGTTTGCGGGTCAATAGTGTATGGATGTATTTCACAATAGACCCCCGACTCCCGGATCCGGCGGGCGATCAACTGCGTGTACTGGGATCCAAAATCGAGAATGACGATTGTCTCAAAAGCTTTCGACACTTGCGCGCTCCTTATTGCCAAGATTGTCACAAAATGGCCCGGATCGATCTGCAACCGGCGGCTCGCCGCCCGGGCCAGTCAGTTTACGATGTAAAATTGAGAGTATACGCTTCCGGTGTGGCTTAAGTCATGGCCAGAGACAGCCGGATGTAATCGGCAGGTCAGGAATGGCGAGACTGTGTCGCCGTCTTCGCACCAGTCACACAGTCGCAGCACTGAAAGGTCGCCAAAGGTCGGAATTGACTGACGGTCGTGATATCTTCACCGCCGACCTGCCTGTGGCTGAATTCAGGCGGTGGCCAGTCGAAGTCTCAGCTCTTACGCCGCAGAATTCGCTGCATAAGGCTCAGAATCTTCATCAGCGGCCCGTGAACGACATAGGTTCCCGCCAGAATGAGCATGAGCCACCGCGAATAGAACCAGATCCCGGCCGCAAAGAGCGAGATGATCGGAAGCGTGACGAACGGGTGCCGAACCTTGGCGCCAAGATTGATATACTTCGAAAACCTCAGCGTGCTCACCATCAGCAGCGCGAGAAACGCCATGGTCCCGAGCAGCAGATAACTCAACAGGAGCTGCCGCTCCGGGGTCAGCGCTGTCAACGGAGTGGGAAAGAAGTGTATCAGGCCCGCAATCAGACCGGCCGCCCCCGGGGTCGGCAACCCGACAAAATACCGCTTATCGACTTTTGCCACGTTACCGGTAAATATATCGTTTGCAGTTCGAGCCTGAACATTGAACCTTGCCAACCGGAGCGCCCCGCAAATCAGAAAAAAGAAGGAGACTCCCCAGCCGAGCTTTTCGAGGCCTGGCGTCGATCCATATCCCCACGTGTAGGCGAGGACGGCCGGAGCTATTCCAAAGGAGAGGAAATCGGCGATGCTGTCCAGCTCAACCCCAAACTCCGAGGTGGTGTTGGTCAGCCGTGCCACACGCCCATCGAGGTTGTCGAGCAACCACGAGACGCCCAGTGCAATCGAGGCATGATTGAAGAGCACGGTCGCCGTCTCCGGGTCTGCGACCGCCTGCGCCCCCTTGATCGCGTTGATCACGGCGTAGAAACCACAAAGAATATTTCCAATCGTGAAGAGGCTCGGCAGAATGTAGATGCCACGTCGGATTCCATTCCGCACCGGCGGCGTT
>JBEIMN010000732.1:0-1788 GCA_040378705.1 Acidobacteriota bacterium | reverse complement strand
GGCGAGCGTCGTCACCGTCTCCGTCTCGTCAACGCTCATCTCGAGCTCGAAGGGCTGATCCCCCTTCACCCTCGCCAGATGGCGATACATCTTTACCGTATGAGCGACGACACGGCCATACTTCGCCGCCGCCCGCAGCAGATCCTCCTCGCCCAGCGTGACGGCGAAATCTCCCAGATCGATCGGTTGGCCGCCAAGCGCCGCCACCGTCGCCTCCCAGGTCGTCTCCAGCTCTCCCCACGGCAGCCCATCAACCTTCTGCCTCAGAACCGCGACCGGGGCCTCGTTCGCCTCATTGTCGACGTGCTCACCAGGATCGATCGTATAGAAAGTGAACCCAGCCGCCGCGCAGACATCGATATCCGCCGTACTCTTGAGGTGATCGGCATCCGCTCCAAACCCGTCGCGCCAGCCATCCTGGAATATCCCCCAGATCGCCTCGTCCATCACCTGCTGCGGCGTCCGTCCGGTCCGCGCATTCTCCCGTATCGACTGCTGAGCGAGAATCGGCGCCATCGTCGACTTCCTGATCGCACGCAGATGGCCCGGCGTCGCCAGCCCCAGCCGGTCGCCACACCCCGCCGACTTCCGCAACCCCAGTGGCACTGCCACCAGGTATGGGAAGAGCTCGCGCATCACCGCTGCATTCCCTGCCGTCAATGGACACTCCCGGTAAAGGAACGCCCCGCCCTCCAGCCCCGCAGCTCGCGACTCTCCCGCCAGCCTTGCAAGCAGACTCTCGTCGCTCGATATCACCCCCAGCACCTTCTCGCTCCCCTTCCTTGCCAGAAAGAAGACCCCTCCGCCCGCGACGTCGATCGAGCCAGCATAGACTTCACCGCCAACGACGGCACTCAACTGTCCGGAGAGACGCGCGATCGCCTCCTCTGACAGAACCTCTGATCTCAACAGTGAACTGAGTTCGGAATTCGCCATTACTATTTTCCCTCTTGCCGGATTTTCGAAATTTGATCAAATCGCATTCTACGACATTTCACCAGTTCAGACCAAGGTTCCGGCCAGAGTTCCAGCCAGGTTCAAGCCAGTTTACAGCCAGGTTCAAGAAATAAAGTCCCGAATATCACCAAAACCGGCGACAAAGAATTCATCTATTTTCGGTCGCAGAAGCTATCGACCGCTCGACAGGTTTGGACTTCCGATCGGTGATCAGGCTATGATTCGGCCGATATTTCGACTTTTTCACCAACTACCAGAACCGATTGAAATTGGAGTTTAACAGCTATGAAGAAAAACTTTCGTGTCATCCCGGCCGCACTGATGTGTGGACTTCTGATTGGACTCTGCGTCGGCGGAGCAGTCACCTACAGCGCCGTCGCCAAGCGCCGCTACATCAACCTTCCATCGAAGAATCCCGCCCTCCCCTTCACCGATGCCGTGATGGTCGGGGATACCCTCTACCTCTCCGGCCGTCTCGGAACCGATCCGAAGACCAACCAGATCCCGGCCGATGTCGAACAGGAGGTTCGCTTCCTCCTCGACAGCTTCAAAGAGACGCTTACCGCAAGCGGGATGACCATGGACAACCTTGCGACGGTGACCATCTACTGCCCGGACCTCACCCTCTACGATAAATTCAACGCCGTCTACCGAACCTATTTCGGCAAGGACTGCCCCGCCCGCGCTTTCATCGGCTCCGGCCCCCTGCTGCGTGGCGCTCGCTTCGAAATGCAGGCCATCGCCGTCAGATAGCCGACACGCCAGTCAGAAATCCAGTCAGGGATTTAGTCAGGGATTTAGTCAGGGATCGGGCCACCCGATCCCTGACCG
>JBEIMN010000731.1:0-1794 GCA_040378705.1 Acidobacteriota bacterium | reverse complement strand
GAGGTGGACATTGCCTGGTGGAAGATAGGAGATGAACGATTTAGTCAGTCCGATCAGGAGATCGAGTGGATGTTGGAGAAAATGGTTCAGTGCGAGTTGGTAGATTTCGCTGCCGACACGTGCGTCGGGGAAGTCACGCCCGACCTGTTGCCATCCTTTTCCGCCGACGACGATTCCGTAGAGTATCTGGGAAAAATTGGAGAAGACGCCGTTGCCTGGATGTGAGATCTGTCTGCCGAGGAGAAAATTGATCAGGAATCCGAGCGTAGTCGTGGCGGTGCCGATTACCAGGAATTTAACTGAGAGACGGCGATTACCGCGAAAAATTACTGCACCAGCGATTAATAGTGCCGGGAGAACGAAGAAAGTTCCGTTTCGGGCACAGAGAGCGAGGGTGAGCAGTCCCAGTCCGATGGCAAAATTTATCGATTGATGACGGTGAAGTGCCGCCCAAAGGACGGCGAGACTGGCCAGACCGAGTGAAAGACCCAAATTCTCGGTCAGGAGGGTACCGGATCCCCCTTCGACTCGATAGAAGATGAATATAAGCAGGGTGACGATAGCTGCCGGGAGTGGACCGTGAGTGATCGCGATCTCTCGTGCGAGGAGATAGCAAGCGAAGCCGTTGACGAGAACTGAGATAAGAATGGCCATCTGCAGATTCTGGCCGGTCAGCTTGAGCAACGTCGCGAGCCCGGCGGTGTAGAGTGGCCGGCGAGCTGAGACATCGAAAGGGACGCCTTCGAGGAGTTGCCGAGCGTCATAGTAGTAGGCGGCGGCATCCTCCCAGGGGATAAGTCCGCCGATGGCGCTTGGGTGATATCCGATCTGCTGCCAGAGGGCGATTAGTGGCAGGCAGAAGAGGGCGAGTATTGATGTCAGGGCAAGTGTCTCTCCAGGCCAGCCGCGCAGTCGGAAGCTGAGGACGAGAATAACCCCCGCGACAAAGAAGAGTTCGTAGACGGAATAGAAGGCTCCTTTGAGGATCAGTTCAGGGATTGGCGCGAGCAGGATCGTCAGGACTGAGAGTGTGGATACGACGATGGTGGTGATCAGTGCGACCAGTTTGTGGACGGGGCCGCGGAGTCGGAATGACTCCAGTTTGTCGGCGATCTGGTGGAGCCGTTGTTCGATCTGGTGAAGACTGCTTCGAAAGCTGACGATGAGCGCGATGATAAGGACGAGTGGGATCAGCCCGGGAAGAGTTGCCAGCCCGGAGATGCGGTAATGGCGTCCATTTGAGCGCGGGTCACTATTATCGGAGGTCGAAAATTGGAACGACTTGCGTTGATGGATGAATCGTCCATTGCCGAGTGTGGCGACCATCTCGGCCGGGGTATGGGCTGGGCCGAGTCTTGTACCATCTTCAGTCAGAACTGCATTTGAGTTTAACGGGGCGAGAGACGTGTCGCTGGAGAAGAGGAACAGCACGGCGCTTCCTCTTCGAATTGGCACTGAATAGGCATGTCCTGACTGGCTGGAGATGGAAGAGGTTTCGACCGGGATCTCGACGCCGATTCCATGCCCGGAACCGTAGAGGCTCAACGGGAAGAGGACGAGCAGTATTGTTCGAAAAAGTCGTCTAGTCATTTTGTTTTTGACCATGCGTATTTGAGGAGCCGGTGAATTTGTCGGGCACGGAGCCAGAGAGTAAAGATGGTGCGCTCGTTTAGGGTGAAGTACCGCTCCATCAGAGACTTTCTTTGCTGACGAAGGGTCTGTCGCTGTCGTTCGCTCGCACCGCCGGCGGCATAGCACGCGACGAGTTGGGGGAAGTGGCGATAGCAGTCCGGG
>JBEIMN010000730.1:0-1800 GCA_040378705.1 Acidobacteriota bacterium | reverse complement strand
GACCGCGACTACTACCTCGAGCGGAAGTATCCAAGCTACGGCAACCTTGCCCCACGCGACATTGCTTCGCGCGCGTCGAAGCAGGTCTGCGACGAGGGGCGCGGCGTTGGTCCGGGCGGTCGTGGGGTCTATCTCGACTTCGCAGACTCGATCAGGCGACTCGGTGAGAACAAAATTCGGGAGCGGTACGGCAACCTCTTCGATATGTATCACCAGATTACCGGTGAGAACGCCTATCAGCAGCCGATGAGGATGTATCCGGCGATTCACTATACAATGGGCGGGCTTTGGGTCGACTATGAGTTGATGAGCAGTATTCCCGGACTATTTGTCATCGGTGAGGCTAACTTCTCGGATCACGGAGCGAACAGGTTGGGGGCAAGCGCGTTGATGCAGGGTCTTGCGGATGGCTACTTTGTCCTCCCGCAAACGATCGGCGGATACTTTGCCGGCAGTCGGAATGGCCAGTACACGACGGATCACCCGGAGTTCAAGAAGGCGATCGCCGATGTCGAAAGCCGGGTCAACCAGCTGCTCTCGATCAAGGGGCGCAAGACAGTCTCTGAATTCCACCGCGAGCTTGGCAAGATGATGTGGGACGATGTTGGAATGGCCCGTAATCGGGAGACGCTCCAGCAAGCGCTGAAGAAGATTCCGGAGCTTCGCAACGAGTTCTGGGAGAACGTCAACGTGCTTGGTGGCGGACTCGAACTGAACCAGGCGCTTGAGCAGGCTGGGCGGGTCGCCGATTTTCTCGAGTTTGGTGAGCTTCTCGCCTACGATGCCCTGCAGCGCGAAGAGTCCTGCGGCGGCCATTTCCGTGAAGAGTATCAGACGGAGGATGGTGAGGCGCTCAGAAATGATAAGGATTACGCCTATGTTGCCGCCTGGGAGTACAAGGGGGTCGATCAGTATCCGGTGCTGCACAAGGAGTCGCTCGTCTATGAAGAGATGAAGATGACGCAGCGCAGCTACAAATAGGGGTGCCGTCGATCCGGGAAAGTTCCACCTTGCATTCGGCTGGCATTCGGCTGGCATTCGGCAAATTGAAAACTGAGCCAATCAGTCAGAGGAGTTAAAGAGCCATGAACCTGACACTGAGTGTCTGGCGACAGAAGGATTCGGGGAGTAACGGGCAGTTCATCACCTACGATGCGAAGGAGATCAGCCCTGATATGTCATTCCTGGAGATGCTTGATGTCGTCAATGAAGGACTGATCAAGCGTGGTGAGGAGCAGATCGCCTTCGACCATGACTGCCGCGAGGGGATCTGCGGAATGTGTTCGCTGGTGATCAACGGCACGCCGCACGGTCCGCTCCAGACAACGACCTGCCAGCTCCATATGCGTTCATTCAAGGATGGAGACATGATTACGATCGAGCCGTGGAGAGCCGCACCATTTCCGGTGCTGCGCGATCTGGTTGTTGACCGTTCCGCTTTCGATCGGGTGATCCAGGCGGGAGGATACGTATCGGTTTCAACCGGTGGCGCCCCGGATGGGAATGCGATTCCGATTCCAAAGGAAGATGCTGACCGCGCCTTCGACGCCGCGACCTGCATTGGTTGTGGAGCCTGCGTCGCGGCCTGCAAGAACGCCTCGGCGATGCTCTTTGTCTCGGCAAAGGTTTCGCACCTCAGCCTGCTGCCGCAGGGGAGGGTCGAGGAGAACCGTCGTGTTCTCGATATGGTCGCGAAGATGGACGAGGAAGGATTCGGCAACTGCACGAATACCGGATCGTGCGAGGCTGCCTGCCCGAAGGGTATCTCCCTCGACAACATCGCACGGCTGAATCGACTCT
>JBEIMN010000729.1:0-1801 GCA_040378705.1 Acidobacteriota bacterium | reverse complement strand
GTACACCGAGTCGGACTTCAACAAGATCATCGAGATCCGGGAGCGCGAGAAGAAGCGGGTCGAGATCTTTCTGTCGCAGATCGATCAGAGCGAGAAGACGCTCGTCTTCTGCGCGACGCAGGAGCATGCCCTGGTGGTGCGCGACCTGATCAATCAGCTCAAGCAGAGTCCGGATCCAAACTATTGCCAGCGGGTGACGGCCAACGATGGCGAGCTGGGCGAGCAGCACCTGCGCGATTTTCAGGACAACGAGAAGAGCCTGCCGACGATCCTCACCACGTCGCAGAAGCTCTCGACCGGCGTCGATGCGCGAAACATCCGGAATATCGTCCTCATGCGTCCGGTCAACTCGATGATCGAATTCAAGCAGATCATTGGGCGCGGCACGCGCCTCTTCGAGGGGAAGGACTACTTTACGATCTTCGACTTCGTGAAGGCGCACCAGCACTTCCTCGATCCGGAGTGGGATGGCGAACCGCTGCCGCCGGAATCCTGCGCGACCTGCGGGCAGGCTCCGTGTCAGTGTCCGCAAGAGCCCTGCGAAAAGTGCGGTCAGCGCCCCTGCGTCTGCCGGCGGCGGGCGCGGATCAGGCTGGCCGATGGAAAAGAGCGCACCATCCAGCACATGACCTGCGCCAGCTTCTGGCATCCGGACGGCACGCCGATCAGCGCGCAGGCCTTCATGGAGATGCTCTATGGGCGGCTGCCGGACTATTTTGGCAATGAAGAGGAGCTGCGGGAGATCTGGAGCGCGCCGGAGACGCGGCGGAGGCTGCTGGAAGGGCTGGCGGAGAAGGGATTCGGGCCGGAGCAGCTGGCCGAGATGCAGCGGATCATCGATGCCGAGGCGAGTGACCTCTTCGATGTTTTGGCGCATGTGGCCTATGCCCGCGAGCCGCTGACGCGTGAATTTCGGGCTGAGAATGCGCGCGTTTACATCAACTCGCAGTTCAGCGCCAGGCAGCAGGCCTTTCTCGATTTTGTCCTCCAGCACTATGTAAATGTCGGCGTCGAGGAGCTGGACAAGGAGAAGCTGACGCCGCTGTTGCGCCTGAAGTATCACGACTCGATCGCCGATGCCGTGGCTGACCTGGGGCCGGAGATCGGGCAGATCTTCGGAGAGTTTCAGAAGTATCTCTATCTGCAGGCGGCGTGACGGAACCCTCACCCCACTACCCTCACCCCGGCCCACTCCCAAACGGAGAGGGTGAAATGGTTGAATCGAAGATCAGAGATTTTTGAGACGAAGAAGTGACCTGACCAGTTTGTGGAAGGTAAAAGCACTTGAATACAAAGTTGTGAACGAGATGATCAGCAGTCAGCTTTTCAACTATAGCGGAGTTGGTCCTTTGAGTCCCGATAATTGTTGAACAGTAACGGAGGCGATTCAAAAATGGCAGTCCCGACCTATGACAAATTCGTTGAACCTGTCCTGCGCTACCTCGCTGCCCATCCAGAGGGGGCCATGGCGCGGGACGTCCACCAGGGCGCCGCAGATGCCTTGCAGGTCAGCGAAGCCGATCGCGCTGAGATGATCCCGAGCGGCACTCAACTTCTCTACAAGAACCGGATCGGGTGGGCCCACGATCGATTGAAGCGCGCTGGTCTGTCAAGCAGCCCGCGGCGCGGATTTTGGCAGATCACACCCGAGGGAGCGGCGCTCACGGCAAAGCACCCCACCAAACTTCCATCCGCCATCGTCGAGTCGCTGATTCGCGAGTTCAACGATGTGCGGTTGAGGCCAGCCACCGAATCCGAAGGCGTCACGCCACCGGCCGCTGATCTCGATATCCTGACGACC
>JBEIMN010000728.1:0-1808 GCA_040378705.1 Acidobacteriota bacterium | reverse complement strand
GCCGCGCGGACAGAACTCCGATCTGCCGATCATCCTCGAACGGACGCCCTATCAGGCGCCGACCAGTGAAGCGTGGGCGACGGGGAAATATAAGGCACTGGCTGCCGATGGTTACATCTTCGTCTTTCAGGATATTCGCGGGCGCTACAAGTCGGAAGGACAGTTTGTGATGCAGCGTTCGCCCGTCTCGCTCCTCGCTGCCGGTCAGGATCCGAAGATTGTCGATGAGGTCACGGACGCTTACGATACGATCGAGTGGCTGGTTCGCAACGTCGGCCGGAACAACGGGCGAGTCGGGATCATCGGGATCTCATATCCAGGCTGGACCGCCGGAATGGCGACGCTCGCGCCGCATCCCGCACTCAAGGCTGCCTCGCCACAGGCCTCTCCGACCGATATGTTCCTTGGTGACGACTTTCACCACAACGGGGCCTTCCGTCTCAGCTATGGCTTCGAATATGCAACCCGTATGGAGACGAATAAGGAGCAGGCACGCTTCACCTTCGATCGCTTCGACACCTACGACTGGTACCTCAACCTCGGAGCCTTGTCGAATGTCGATCAAAAATACCTGCACGGCCAGATCCCGACCTGGAACGATTTCGTCGATCACCCAAACTATGATCAGTTCTGGCAGCAGCAGGCGATGGCAGGTTATCTGAAGACCGTCAAGGTTCCGATGCTGATTGTCGCTGGCTGGTGGGATCAGGAAGATTTCTATGGTCCGATCAATATGTACGAGACACTCGAGCGGCAGGATCGCCAGGGAATCAACTATTTCGTCGCCGGGCCCTGGAATCACGGTGGTTGGGCGCGAGGCGAAGGCTCGAGTCTTGGCCGAATCAGATTCGAAAGCAACACCGCACAGCATTATCGGGAGAAGATCGAAGCGCCCTGGTTTGCATACTACTTGAAAGACAAGGGGCAGCTGGGAATCCGCGAAGCGATCACCTTTCAGACGGGGACGAATGAGTGGAAGAGCTATGATCAATGGCCACCGGTCAATCTGACGTCGGAGCGACGCCTCTACTTTCAGGACAATGGGCGGCTGACTTTCGACGCGCCAAAGGTTTCCGGCGCAGCCTTCGATGAGTACATCTCCGACCCGGCAAACCCGGTTCCATATCGTCCACGTCCGATCGAGCCGACCTACAACCCGGCCAATCTTGGTGGCTCTGGGTGGGGAAGCTGGCTGGTCGAGGATCAGCGCTTCGTTCATCGGCGTCCTGACGTCCTGAGCTGGGTCACAGACAGCCTGACCGATGATGTTGTCATCACCGGTCGTGTCATGGCGAACCTCTTCGCCGCGACCAGTGGCACGGATAGTGACTGGGTCGTCAAACTGATCGATGTCTACCCGGACGATTATCCGCCGGAGCCGCGGATGGGCGGCTATCAGTTGATGGTCGCGAACGATGTCTTCCGTGGGCGCTTCCGCGACAGCTTCGTCAGGCCGCGCCCGATCACTCCCAATAAGACTGAGGAGTACAAGATCGATCTTCATTACCTCGACCATTGCTTCAGGAAGGGCCATCGGATTATGGTCCAGGTGCAGAGCAGTTGGTTCCCGGTCATCGATCGTAATCCGCAGCGGTATGTCGATAATATCTTCAAGGCTGGCAAGGCCGATTACATCAGGGCACGCCAGCGCGTCTTCCGCTCATCAAAATTTCCGTCCCATCTGGCAGTCCCGGTTCTGCGCTGAGTTGATGAAATCAGGACATGTTTTGCGATCAAAACTGCCGATGAAATCTGACTCGGCCGGAAGATTTGGATATTGTTTTGCCGGGTAATTCTCTGCTGGAGGT
>JBEIMN010000727.1:0-1810 GCA_040378705.1 Acidobacteriota bacterium | reverse complement strand
GCCGTCGGGAGCTTCTGCTTCATAACTGCCCAGGTACCAGCAACGTGCGGAGTCGCCATCGAAGTCCCATTCCACGTCGCATAACTACCACCGGGCACCGACGAGGTGATCCCTGAGCCGGGAGCGAGCAGGTTTAGGAATGAGGCACTGTTGGAATAGCTCGCAACCGTGTTGGAAGTATCGAGTGTCGCACCGACGCTGATCGCGGTTGAGATGCATCCCGGTGAGCTGAGCGCGTTTTTGGTCGCCTCATTACCGGATGCAATCACCGTGGCAATATTGGCGCCTCGGAGGAGATCGATGACCGCCTTTGTTGCGGCGTCGGCTGAGTCGCAGTTCGAGGTATAGCTCCCACCACCAAGGCTCAGATTCGCAGATGCGATCGAGTAGGTATTGCGGAGACTATAGACACGCTGCAATCCGCCGATGATGTCTGATGTGTAAGCGGCGACGCAGGGCGCGCTGCCGGCTCCACCACAATCAGAGTCATTGTTGAATTGTGAGAAGACCTGAATCGCAATGATACTGGCGTCCTTCGCCACGCCGGAGAAGGTCGAGCCACCCGAGGTTCCATTCTTGCCCGCCGCGATACCCGCAACGTGCGTGCCGTGCTGGCAGTCCGTCGGACAGGGCAGACCGGAGTCGGTCGCCGTTGAACTGGACGCTCCACCCGGACAGACGGAGGTCGATGAATTCGAGACATTGCTTGAGTAACAGGCCTCTGAAACAACCTTGCCCGCAAGCATCGGATGAGTCTTCTCGACACCCGTGTCGAGAATCGCCACTGCCTGTCCTGATCCGGTATATCCGCTTGCCCACGCGGCCGCCCCCCCGATGAACGGGACACTCTGTGCAAGCGCGTGACGATAAATCCGGTCTTCCTGAATGTCGATCACCTCAGATGAGGCACGCAGCGATTCGAGCCCGGCGGCGTTGACGCTGACCGACAGATACGGCAAAAAGTCCATGCTCCTGACCGTGCCCGGATCATACCCGTTCAAATTCGCCAGCACTGCGTCACGAACACGCGTGATCTCCTGCCGCTGCGCCCTGGCCTCGAGCATCCCCCGCATCTCCGCCTGCTGACTGAACGATGCCTTCAAGCGGACGATCACCCGCACCGATCCGCGCGTCACGAACTTTTTCGCAATCTCGTTGAACTGCTGGTCGGCAAATTCACTCCGCACCAATCTCGCCGCCTCCTGCTGCTTGAGCCTGATCGCCGCTGACAGATCTCCTGCCTGACGACTGTCTAGCGGATCCTGAAACACTGCGGAGACGCTACTCTTCGTTCCCAGCAAAGGAATGAGCACTATTGCCGTTAAGAGACAGATCCCAATAATGATATGTCTGGAACTTGACCCGTATCGCTTCCGGGTTATGACTTTGAGAAGTCGGGTGGTATTTTGGAGTTTCATTGCTGCCTTTCGATTCAGACCTGCCCCATTTAGACTTCGTCTAAGTGTGGATTAATGAGGGATAACGGCAATCACTTGATGCCTGTTTGACGTCAGTACCAACACACTGTATTGCCAACTTATCTTTGACTGTAATCGATAATATTATGGCGCGCTAGGGGGTGGGCAAAAAATATACTGGTCTTCGAAGCCGGCAATCAGGGAAATGAGCGTGGATAATGTGATAGATCTAATTGTACAATTTTCGAAAGCTGCACAATGAATGCCTGACTGCGGACTGTAACTATTTCGATCGCCATCGCTGAACCGCAGACAGACCAGAATCGATTAAAAAGGGTACAAAAATAGACTAAATGGGGAGCTGATCCATGCTAAGAGGGCTTAAAGGGCTT
>JBEIMN010000726.1:0-1816 GCA_040378705.1 Acidobacteriota bacterium | reverse complement strand
GCAGGTAAATTAGCACAACTACCCCCTTTTCGACCAGAGGGGATTACGATTTTTTTACCTTCTCAGCGCAAAAACTATGGTCGGTAAAGCCAGCGGCGACCACTTCCTGAAGCCGTGCCGCCCCGGCGCGAAGAAGGTCCTTGGTCATTTCACCGCCCTCCGGAAGTTCGAACCTGATCGGCGGATGGAAGATGACGCGAACCTTGCGCGGTCGCGGAAGCCAGTGATGAAACGAGTAGGCCTCATAGCCGCCAACGATCGTCGCCGGAATGACCGGGATACCCGCTTCGAACGCCAGCCGGATCGCCCCCGTCTTGAATTTCATCAGATTGCCATCCTGCGTTCGTCCACCCTCGGGAAAGACGACCAGTCCGCCACCACGGCGGAGTTGCGCCGCCGCCACTTTGAGCGCGTCACGATCTGCCCGTTCAAGGTTGACCGGAAAGGCTCCATACACCTTCATGAGCGGGCCAATTAGCGGCTTTTTCGTCATGATATCCCAGGTCATATAGCGCATCGGCCGCCTGACCGGCGCCGAAACCCAGAGCGGATCCGCGTAACTGACGTGGTTCGGAGTTAACAGAAAAGGCCCCGCCGTCGGAATATTCTCAACTCCATAATATTCAATCCTGAAATAGAGGCGTAGTAACGCCATCGTCACGAGGCGTGTCAGACTGTAGATCCAGAGGACTGGCATACTAGATTAACCTCAATTCTGGCATTCTGGCATTCTGGCATTCTGGCATTCTGGCGATCCAAATAGTTGGGTTTCAATGAAAACTTCTGCCATATCTGCGATTTTAGCTTAATTTGGGTTAGAGAGGAGTCAACGCATTAACCGTGAGAGACCTGTCAGAAGTTTTGTGTAACCGGCATAACAACGATCGATATCGGAAAGCAATATCGTGAAACAACAAGTGGAATTAACGTTAAACGATTCTGCCGGAGAATAGCAAACCGCTCGAAGAGACTGCGGTCTTTAATGACCTTTCTCAGCTTGACAGGGTTGATGGATCGTAGTTCGAAGAGTCCATCGGCCTCCCGGCAATTGGCAGCCAATTGGCTGGCAATTGCCCAGAGGCCGGGCTTGACAGATTCTCGATTCATAATTAAATCGCTTCCGTGACACAATCTTAAATAATTCAACAATCGGTTGGTGACATTTTCAAGTAAAAGCGACACTTAGTAAAATGTTGGAATTCAAGGAGGAGATTTGCAATGCCCTATTCAGAAATGTTGATCAAGCCGATGCGTGAAGACCTGTCCAAGCTGGGTATTGAAGAGACACGAACACCGGAGCAGGTCGACGCGGCGGTTAGCGCGACGACAGGGACTCTGATGATCGTCGTCAATTCGGTCTGCGGTTGTGCCGCGGGCAAGGCCCGCCCTGGTGTCGCTCTCGCGCTCCAGAATGAAGTCAAGCCAGCCAGAACGATCACGGTCTTTGCGGGCGCCGATATCGCGGCTACTGACCGTGCACGAGGCTATTTCACCGGCTATCCGCCATCGTCGCCGTGCATTGGTCTGCTCAAAGATGGAAAGCTGGTCTATTTGATGGAGCGTTACCAGGTCGAGGGGCGTGACGCGCAGGAGATCGCACGTGAGCTGACCAGCGCGTTCAACAAGTTTTGCAGCGCACCCGGCCAGATGGCGACGACGAACTGATCGGAAAACTGACGAATCAGGCGCTGACGATATTGTCGCGCAGGGCGTCGGGATCTGACACAAACTGGCTATTCGGAACATTTGGGGAAGAGCCTGATGGCTCTTCCCCTTTTCATATCCATCACCTTAATTTAAGTTAATTTATACGGGT
>JBEIMN010000725.1:0-1821 GCA_040378705.1 Acidobacteriota bacterium | reverse complement strand
CTCTCCGAATATGATGCCAGCGGCCTGGTCGAGCTTTCCAGCCAGCCGTAATTGGGTCAGCATCCGGTCGATCCGGTATGGCTCCTCTCCGACATCCTCGATGAAGAGAATTGCGCCACGCGTATCGATCTCGTATGGCGTGCCCATCAGCGTCGAGATCAGGGTCAGATTACCGCCGATGAGCGGACCTGTTGCCCGACCAGGCCGGATCGTTCGGAGCGTATGCTCGGGCCGCAGTTCGTTCGGCTCGGCCGGATTGGTCTCTACTCCGGCCGGATGAGGCTCCGTAACTGCCCGCAGAAAACTGCGCTGAGTGTATCTGGTGAAGGCCGAGAGCGGAACCGGGGCGTGAAAGGTGACGAGCCGCGTCTTCTGATGGATCGCGAGGTGCATGGCCGTGATGTCGCTATATCCGACGAAGATCTTTGGGTTGCGGCGGATCAGCTCATAATCGATCTGGTCGAGCATCTGCGATGACCCGTAACCGCCACGAATCGCAAAGATGGCGTCGACGGCGGGATCTGCGAACATCTCGTGCAGATCTGTGACACGGTCACCGACCGTGCTGCCAAAGTATCCGGCCTTCTTTCCGACACTCCGCCCCCACTTAACCTTCCAGCCAAAATACCTGATTGTTCGTTCGGCTTTCTGGAGCAGATCCGGATCAAAGACCGGAGTTGAGGGTGAGATCAGCCCGATGGTGTCTCCGGGCCGCAGCCTCTTTCCACGCAGCAATGGCGCCGCGTCCGCTCCGCTTGCATGAATTGCCAGTGCCAGCAGGGAACCAGCGGTTGAACCAATGAAATCTCTTCTCTTCATGATTGTTATGATCGGCGGGTCCGGAAGCCTGCCCGGAGGCGCAGACTCCCGGACCCGCTGATTGTCCAGCTTGACGTCCTATTTTGTCGCCGGTTTCGTATCTGGTTTCGTATCTGGTTTCGTATTTGGCAGATTCCGAAGTTGCTTCAGCTCCGGGACGATGACGTGTGGAAGCTCCTGCTTCTTCGCCGCCTCGTTGAGCTGGCCCAACTCTGCCAGCAGTGCCTTCAGGCTGGCTTCGTAGCCGTCCAGCTCCTTCTTCTGCTCGGCATAGACTTCGCGCACTCCCTGAGTCGGCGGTCCATCGCCTTCCGAGGCGACGTCGTGGAGAAAGGCGATCCGCGAATAGAGGCTCGCTCCGCCCTTGAACGCGAGAATGTCGTAAACGACCTCCGCCTTCGGGTTGTGTATCTTCTCCTCGAGTTCGTTGAGCTTTCGGATCAGCCCCTCCGACTGTTTGACCATCTCCGCGGCAGAGCTGTTTCGGCTCAGCAACTGGTTCCGGTTCGTCAGCTGTGTGCGAACCGAACGCAATTGACGAACGAGAAGCGTCAGGCGGCTGACATCGTCGCGGATGGCGAGTGCCGTCTCGAGCTGCGCCGTGTAATCGGCGGCGTTGAGAGTCACACGCGGATCTGGAAGCAGTCTCAGTTGTGATTGATGCTCGCGGCTGTCAACTTTCAGTGTCACGGCGTAGATTCCGGGGATCACCTGTGGGCCGAAGACCGGCCCGCCAAAGTCGAGCTTTCCGTTCTCGATCAGTTCCGATCCGGTGTAGCGCAGGTTCCAGACGACCTGGTTGACGCCGACCGTTTTGGTCAGCAGTCCGCTGTTGATCGCGTTGGCCTCTCCCTGCGGGTTGTCGGAGTAGCCAATCGATGAACGCCGCTGGCTGCTCAGCACCGCGACAAGCCGTTTCGAGTCATCACGTATCTCGATCGTGATCTCTCCCTTTGGCGCCTCCTTCAGCCAATAGTGGATTACCGCGCCACTGGCCGGATT
>JBEIMN010000724.1:0-1824 GCA_040378705.1 Acidobacteriota bacterium | reverse complement strand
ACCGTCCCAACTGGCCCAACCGTCCCAACTGGCCCAACTGGCCCAACTGGCCCAACTGGCCCAACTGGCCCAACCGGCAAACCAACGATCAGAAACATCATTACCGATAAAAATAATGCTCTTTTCATATCTCCCGCCCTTTCAGGAATTGGTGATCAGTCGCCGCTCCGCGCGATCCGGATCATTCCGCACTTCACATTTGTTGTCGAGGATCATTACCTCACCCCTCTCCGCGCTGTAGGCCGGCCACTTCGGCAATCCCGGATGATTTGGGTTGCCGCTGCGCGCAAAGGCGATCCACGCCCCGCTCGTCCGTGCCGCCAGCGCACGCGCTTCCGGTCCGCCTCCAGTCATGTTCAGACAACGATCAATATTGTCGAAACAGAAGGCCAGCTCGGCGCAATGAAATGCCCGCGGCCGCCCGTCCAGCACCGGCGTCTGCCAGGTGAAGAGATACTGATAGACTGGCGCCCCTTTTCGCGCCGCCTTCAAATCCGACTGGGTCACCGCGTTGTGACGCGTCTGAACCGATGAAATGAATGAAAACAGATCGAACGGCTTCGCCGTCGGATTGGCTTTCCGATAAGCGGCAACTATCTTCTCCGCCCGCTCCCCGTACATCTCCCGAACACGTCCTGCCAGCTCGGCCTCCGTCAAACCATCACTCGCCGGATTATTGATCCCGCTTACAAACTCGTTCAGTGTTGTCCCGATCAGCATCGGAATATTGTCAGCAATCTCCGGCGCCTGCGGGTCGAACGGATGCCGTGGCAGAATCTTCCCGTCTACCGTCGGTCCCCAGCCGGCACGATCCGCCTTCGCCTGGAAGACTCGATACCCGGCCATGCCGCCACCACCCAATTTTCGCATCGCCGCCTGCCCCGCCGCGATCAGGGCCGCCACCGGCAATCGATGCAACTGATCGAGATGATTTCGGTTGAGTCCCAGCTCAGCCAGCACCGCCGCCGCGAGGCGCGCCGAGGTCTCCGGCTGGACCATCCGCAAACCCGATCCGCTCTGGACGATCGCCTTGTGAAAGAGCCCCTTCGCCGCCGGCATCGCCAGCAACGTACCCACCTTCGCGCCACCTCCCGACTGCCCGAAGATCGTCACATTCCCAGGATTACCACCAAAGGCCGCGATGTTGTCGCGCACCCACTCGAGCGCCGCCACCAGATCGAGCTGGCCGACATTCGACGAAGGAGCATACCGCTCACCACCTACCTCCGCCAGATTGAGATACCCAAGCACCGCCAGCCGATGATTGAGTGAGACAACGACCACGTCTCCCCGCTTTGCCAGGTTCTCGCCATCATACGAGGGCAACTCCTGCCCCGATCCCGCCTGAAATCCACCACCGTGGATCCAGACCATGACCGGCCGCTTCCGGTTGTCACCTGATCCTGACGATCCTGGCAATCCCGGTGTCCAGACATTGACGCGCAGGCAATCCTCACCCGGTATGCCATCATCCCAACTGAAGAGCCACGCCTCTTCGTCATTTGCCCACCCCGTCCGCGCCACCTGCGGACAGACCTGCCCAAAATGCATCGAACTCCGCACACCCGCCCACGGAATAACCTTTCCCGGCGGCATGAATCGAGCCTCACCACCAATCGGCGCCGCATACGGAATCCCCTTAAAGGTGAAGATTCCATTCCGAATCGCCCCACTGACCTTCCCCGCTGTCGTCTCGACAATCGCCTTACCGTGCCCCGCAATGATCGTACTCACGCCATTGACGGCCTTTTCCACCGCCGTCATCTCTTTGAGATTGCCAGCAGCGATCCCACTCACCGGCAGCAATGCCCCGCCAGCCAGTGT
>JBEIMN010000723.1:0-1825 GCA_040378705.1 Acidobacteriota bacterium | reverse complement strand
TGCTCTGTCCATTCGACCTGCGGAAAGAAGTGGGTCGCGCGTTTGAGGTGAAACTGCCGCGGTGCGATCGAAATATTGAGTGTTCCGCGGAAGAAGCCGGTCAGGTCGAGCCCGCGCTCGCGAAAGAACGGTTCCTGCATCTCGATCGTCCCCTGCGGGTAGTGTGCGGATGGCTTTGACGCAACCTGATGGCCCGCCAGGATAGTGCCCGTCACCACCGTCCATTGCCGTGCCGCCTCCCACATCACGTCGATCGGGGCGGTCAGCCCGGTCCAGAGCCGGAACTGTTCGGCCGCCTGTCCGACCAGCATCGCCAGTCCGCCAAGAGTCTGGCAGCCAGCCGCGCGCGCGTCGGCCAGCAATTGCGTCTCTTCCGGAGTGTAGATCAGGTCATAGACCAGCCGCACTCCGCGCAGGCTCGCGGCCGGCAGCGGGCTCTGCCCCTCACTGTGGCCGTGCATTCCGAGTGGGGTGCAGTTGATGACGACATCGACATTGCCGGCAAAACTCGCCAGTGGTGCAACCTTCGCGCCGAACTCCGCTGCCAGAACCTCTGCCTTAGCCGTATCGCGTGCATAGAGTGTGATCTCCGCGCCTCGCATCCGCAGCCCGTGGCAAATGGCACGCGCCGATCCACCAGCGCCGATCACCGCGACCCGCGCCCCGGCCCCTGCTCCTCCTGCTCCTGCCCCGGCCCCTGCCCTGGAAAGCTCGATTCGCGCTTCGAGCGGGGTCATCGCGCCCGTCACGTCGGTGTTGTAACCGTGCAACTCATCACCCTCGACGACCACTGTATTGACTGCGCCAATCAGTCGCGCCGTCTCGTCGATCCGGTCGAGATGCGCCATGATCGCCAGCTTGTGCGGTATCGTCACACTCAGACCACGCAGCTTCCAGTCGATGCGCCGCGACGCTGGCCGGACGAAATCGCGAACGAAGGAATCAAGATCCTCGACCGGCAATGGCAAATAGACTCCATCACAATTAAGCGCTGCGAGCGCAGAGTTGTGGATCCGCGGTGAACGCGAATGGCCGACCGGATTGCCAATCACCCCAAAGACCGGCGTCGCCTCCGTCAGTGACCGAACCCGATAAAGATCCATCAGGTCAGCGACTGTCGGTTGTCCGGCCGCGCTCTCTGCCCCGCGCCGTAATGCGGCAAACGTCAGCAGTGCCCCGCGCGAAAGCCCCAGGACTCGCGTCGAAATCCCCGCCAGCCCCATCCCCAAAGCGATCACCGGCTTCTTCCCACGCGCATGCCGAAGCAGCTCGAAGATCTTCAAACTGTCGCCAATCCGGTTCGCCAGTGCCGCAATCTTGACCACGGCCGCCGGCGTCGCCGCCATCCGGTCATAGCGCGCGACAAGATCCTCTGGCATCCCCCCGAAATCGTGCCACGAACAGATAACCTTTTCCCAGGCCACTAAAGGCACTTCGGGCGACAGGCTCTCTACCAGGTCGAACTCAAAATCGACAAAGTCTGCCCGCCCAATAATCTCCGGCGCGAGCGTCCGCCAGAAATCCTGCCGCTCACCCAGCGTCACATCGCGATGCCCCCCCTGCTCGCGCGGCCGAAAGGTCAGAACCAGCGCCGCCTCGAGCGATTCCCCCTGCTCCGCCAGCCAGGCCAGCACTGCCGGCAACTCTGCCACCTCAAGGTAGTCGAGCCGCAACTCGACCGCCTCCGCCACCCCATCCGCCTCGCGCAGCGCGGCGATAAACTCCGCCCCACGACTCTCCGTAACCGGCACACAAACATACTGATTCATCTTTGCTCGCTCTTCCCTTCCCTGATCGCGGTTTACACCAGGACGGATTTCGCCTC
>JBEIMN010000722.1:0-1834 GCA_040378705.1 Acidobacteriota bacterium | reverse complement strand
TCGCGTGTCAGGAGGGTACGGTCGAGTTGGCGGGCGGATCTGCCAATACCCCTCGTTCCGGCGCGCAGGCCCGATTTTATCGAGCCGAAGGTCCGCGCAGCGACACCAGGATCTGGACTCGATCGCTGACCGGGTTCGTCGTCAGTGGCGGAGGTTTCGCGGCGGAGCTGAGCGGCGGGAAGGGCCCCATTTGTCAGGCTCTCGTACGTCGGACGATCGAGTCTCGACGTTACCGGTAACCCGCTGACCGATTGATAGGCGGCGATCGCGGCTCGTGTGCGCCGATCGAGTCTGCCATTTGGCTCAATCTCCGGGTTGCCACGTCGCCGAAGTTCCCGCTGCGCGGTGCGAAGCTTCTCCTGATCGACCTTCCAGCCGGATTCGGCCGGCGGCTGGGCGGCGACCGTTGCGGCAAGCAGCGAAATGGCAAAGAGTATCCGCAGTTTCATGACGATTCCTCGCGTCGGTTTGAGTGAGTGGCGGCGGACAGTATCGTTGTGGAGCGACATCCAACGCCCATTTTTGAAGCGGCAAATGGTTGGGGCGGCAAAATTTCCGAATTCGCAGAATTCGCGAAGTTGACTCTTCCCATTTTCAATTTGCCAATCCCTTGTTATGATTCGCCGGTCAATAAAAACACGGGAGTGATCCCAATTCATCCATTACGATAACCGGTGACGGAACCGGCGGGCAAGAGACCTGCCGCCCGGCCGGATTTAAATGCAGAGAGTCGTCTGCCGGGTCGTCGACTCTCTGAACAGGGTCTGATTTCAATGTCTGAAACGTCCGAAAATTCTGAGAATACATTTCTGGTAACTGGTGCGCATGGTTTCATCGGCGCCTGGATAGTGAAGCGGCTCCTCGCCCGAGGAGCCCGTGTCGTCGCGCTCGACCAGAGTACGAGCAGGCATCGCTGGCAACTTATAATGGACGAGAGCGAGATCGAACAAGCGCGGTTCATTGCCGGGGATATCACTGATGGTGAGTTCGTGCGCGGGCTGGTGGAAGAGAACGGTGTAACGAGAATCATCCACCTGGCGGGGCTGCAGGTTCCGACCTGTCGCGCCAATCCACGGATGGGAGCGCTGGTCAACGTGATTGGGACGATCAACATCTTCGAGGCGGCACGCCTCTCGGGTGGACGGGTCGATCGTGTCGCCTACGCCAGCTCGGCGGCGGTCTTCGGATCAGCGGAGGACGGTGTGGCGGTTACGGAGAGTGCCGCCGGCGGGATGAACACCCACTATGGCGCCTTCAAGCGCTGCAACGAGGACAACGCGCGGGTCTATTTCCTCGACAATGGAATCAGCAGTGCCGGGTTGCGCCCACTGACCGTTTATGGAGTTGGGCGTGACACGGGAATGACCTCCGATCCAACCAAGGCGATGAAGGCGGCGGTTGCCGGGCGACCTTTCCATATCCGCTTTGGCGGCAAGACCGATTTTCTGTATATTGCGGACTGCGCTGACGCCTTCATCAAGGCGGCGATGGTCGACCTGCCGGGAGCGCACGTCTTCAATCTGCACGGCGAGACGGTTCATCTCGGGCAGATTGTTGAAGAGATCGAGCGAATCAGGCCGGAGGCGAAGGGGACGATCAGTTTTGCCGAAAATGGTATCGCGATGCCCTCGACGCTCGACGATTCGGCAATCCAGCAGGCACTCGGCGGAGTGCCGCAGACCTCGATGGCCAATGGCATATCGGAGACGATTCGTCGTTTCGAAGAGTTGCAGGCAGCCGGACAGCTCGACCTGAGCGATCTGGATCAATAGAGCGTCGGGAGGCCAGCGTCGGGTTCAATCCGGTGTGGGGAGATCATGGAAACTACGGGAAC
>JBEIMN010000721.1:0-1834 GCA_040378705.1 Acidobacteriota bacterium | reverse complement strand
GCACTTTTGGTCCCGGACAGATGGATGACACCTTTGGGCCACAGGTAAAGTTTGTCTCGATTCCAAAGGGCATGAAGGGCAACCGGTCTCCAAAGGACGGCTATCAGTTCTTCGGTGCCGTCCGCCTCGATGGACAGACCGAGAATCTGACTGTCAGCCTGCACAATATCGATGGAAAAGAGATTTATAAAAACGAACTGATGCCCCGGCGCTGATAGCTTGGCGCAGGTAGTCTGGCGCAGGTAGTCTGGCACTCATCCGGTGGCGGAAAGTAAAAAAATAAGATTTAACTGGATAATAATTGGATCTCAAGATGAAAATCAGAAATTTATCACTCAGAAATTTATCACTATTGATGGTACTGGCACTTTTTTTCCTGTCGTTTGGCCCGTCGTTTGAGTTGACGGGTGTAAGGAGTTGGGGATTACACGGCCACACGATCGCGGGGAAGGCGGCCGCACTCAAGGTTCCGGCAGAGATGCCCGAATTCTTCCGTAAGGCAACAGACCAGTTGAGCTATCTCAATCCGGAACCGGATCGCTGGCGAGACCGTGTCGAGTCGCAGATCGAGCGAGCGATGGACTCAGCCGCGGCGCCGGACCATTTTGTCGACCTGGAGCTGGTTCCGGAAGCGGCGCGCGGTGCGGTTAACCGCTACGACTTCGCGGCCGAACTGATCAAGGCCGGACAGAAACCGGCGACGGTCGGACTCAGCACCTACCGAATGCTCGAGCTCTTCCAGCGTCTACGCGTCGAGTTCAGGCTCTGGCGGGTCGAGACAAACCCACGGAAGCGGCAATGGATCGAGCAGCGGATAATCAATGATGCGGGTATCCTTGGCCACTATGTCACCGACGCCGCCAACCCGCACCACACGACAATCCACTATAACGGCTGGAGCGGCGCCAATCCGAAGGGCTATACCACCTATTCACGCGAACGTGGCTTTCATTTCCGCTTCGAGGAGGAGTTTGTCGGTGCCAAAATAGGCATCAACGACCTGCTGCCACTCATCGGGCAGAATTCGCGCGTCATCCAGAATCCACGCGTCGAGATCTGGAGCTTTCTGCAGCAATCGAACGGTCTCGTCGAGCAGCTCTACATTCTCGACAAACAGGAGCCATTCAGCGCAACCACGGCATCTCCCGACCACAAGAAGTTTGCCACCGAGCGGCTGGCAGCAGGCTCGACACTTCTCCGCGATCTCTGGTGGACAGCGTGGTCGACCAGCGTGGCGCCAGTGCAATGAGCGACCTCGCCACGTCGTAATCGGCTCACATTTGATCTGGCCGCGTAGGTGCTGCCCGGGGACTGAGCCGGAATGGTCGGGGAAGTATTCCCGAAGTGGTTAAAAACGCCCCCGATGGGCACCGCAAAACAATCCTGGGATTTCGCGATATGAGACATCCATCACTACTCAATCGAAAGCGCACGGCACTGGCGCTGATCGACATGCAGACCGGATTTCGACCAGTTCTGAGCGGGTTCGACGAACTTGCAGAGCGGATGGGGCTGCTGGTCGAGGCGTGTCAACTGCTGGGTGTGCCAGTGATCGTAACCGAGCAGTATCCGAAGGGGCTCGGACCGACGGCTGAAGAGATCACGCGCCGTCTCGATCCGGAGACGAAACCGATCGAAAAACTGACCTATTCAGCGTATGGTGTGGCCGATTTCGACCTGCAACTGCGTGAACTGCACGTCGAACAGATCGCGCTCTGCGGTATCGAGGCACATATCTGCATCAGCCAGACGGCCCACGACCTGCTGCAGAACGGTTATCAGGTCCATCTCCTGACCGATGCGATTGGCAGCCGCCTGCCGCGCAATCGTGAAG
>JBEIMN010000720.1:0-1839 GCA_040378705.1 Acidobacteriota bacterium | reverse complement strand
CTGTGTCCGCCTCACCTCACCTGTCACTCCCCGTCCACCATCTGCCAGTCGATTCGTTCTCAAAAAGCTGATCCGCTCAACTCGCAACCCCGGCGTTATCGATAATCTTCCCAATCCGAAACGGTTTTGAACAAACGACGATAACGCCTGATTTCGTCTCCGATTGTCCTCGACCAGCCTGCCGCTTCTGGCAAGCGGACTCTCACCATTCTCCTGTCGTCGCTCCTGGTTTTCATAATGGTACCGCCCGCCAAGATCGAGCTCGTGCCGCATTCCGAAAAGCCCGAAATTGGCCCGCAGGCGCGGCTCCAGCCCCCCATTCTCATACCTCCGCAGCCGACCTTCGTTGCCACAGGTGGTCATCAGGTTGACCATCCCGCCACAATTCGGATCGCCGGCATCGTTCGGACGCTGATTCGAATTCGAAGACTGTCGCCACCAGTCACGATTGAACCTCATCCCGTAGAGATTCGTCGTCAGTGCCACATTGGCATTGACAACATAGGCGTGTGAGATCGATGCCCCAGCCCGATCACCGATGAAGAAGTCGTTCCGAAATGGGTTTCCACGCGGGTTCGCCCTGAATTCGTCTTCTGTCAGACCGGAATAGGTCAGATTTGACCGCTCACCGTAGTAACTCGCCTTGACCGTCAGCGATTGCCGATCCGTCAGGGTCTGCTGAACCTTGAGGCTCAGATCGTTCAGATCGGCGTGAATGTTCTCTCGCGAGCCGTCACTCTGCTTTCTGACATAATTGAGAATTAGTCCCGTCTCACGCCAGCTTCCTCCAAATCCCACCCCGCCGTTGAAGAAGCGACGGTTTCCGCCAATCAGCGTCACTGAACCTGAGGACTTCGATGGGGGATTGGGTGTCAGGTAGTTGATGACTCCGCCAATTGTCGATGGCCCATAGACTATCTGTCCCGATCCCTTCAATACCTCTATACTCTCGAAACGCTCGACCGGCGGATGATAGTACGAGGCATTATCTCCATATGGCGCATATGCCAGTGGGATCCCGTCCTCCAGCAGCAGCACCTTGGTCGATCGCGTCGGATTGACCCCGCGCATCCCAATGTTCGGTCGCAGCCCGAGCCCCTCTTCATCCCGCGTATTAACGCCTGAAACCTTACGCAGCGCCTCGTTGACGGTAAAGACACGGCTCTGCTCGAGCGTCCGTCGGTCGATCGTCTCGACCGACCCCGGGATCCGCGGTAACCCCTCCGTCTGCCCCGTAATCGTCGTCGAAAGTATCAGCACCTCCTCGGCAATCCGCCCCACGCTCAGCCTTATCTCGACCCAGGACTCCTCTCCCTCTCGCACCTCAACTTTCTGCTCAATCCGGTTGAAGCCCTCCCCACGTCCCTGAATCGCGTAGCGTCCGACCAGCAGATTTGCAAAGCTGAACCGACCATTCTCGTCCGTCACCGTCGTCACCGCTATCCCACTCTTCTCCGGCAGCCGCACGATATTTATCGTCACCCCACTCACGACGCGCCCCGCTTCGTCAATCGTTCGTCCCGCCAGCAACCCGCCACGATCCTGCGACCAACCATCGGCTGCCAACAGAAACAGCAGCACCAATGCCAGCACTACCATCCCGGCCACTCGCTCGAACTTTCTCATCTCCCCCTCCAATTAGTCCCGTCTCTATTTAAATAATAATGAATCCTGATTTCAAGAAAGTGATAATAGCGATCCGGCAAGGACGAAGTCAATTGGAATCTGAATAATGGCAGGTTGGGGGGCGGATGTTGACACCCCGGCAATGGTCACTAATAATCGCCGCGGAGAGGTCGGCGGATCTGTGTGGCATTCAGGGCAGATGTCAAAATACTG
>JBEIMN010000719.1:0-1840 GCA_040378705.1 Acidobacteriota bacterium | reverse complement strand
GTCCTCTCCGCTCCGAACCAAAACGGCGGAAAGACCGACGGCGGGTCGTCGATCAAACTCGCCGCGACGCTGACCGCGGAGCGTGAGATCGTCGGAATCCGCCCCCTCCTCTTCCCACACGGATCGTCGCTCGAAGCCAGACTTAACAGGCCCGACGGCTCGGCAGAGGTCCTGATCCTCGCCCGCGGCTATAAGTTCGACTGGCAACCAACATATTTTTTCCGAATCCCGCGCCCGGCTCAGGCCGGCTCGATCATCGATGTCACCACCTACCACGATCCGGCAGCAAAATTCGAAGCCGGACGACCGCTCTGTCAGATTGTCACCGCCCGTCCCCTCGCACGCCATACACGTTGAACCAATTTTTATCCTGGCAGGAAGACTTAACATCGACTGTCAACATTAGAAGACAGGCGGTCACGACCAGCCCGTTGTCGGATGTCGCCATTAGATGTCATGACGACGGCAATGGCGATCATCAGGGCGACGTGACGATGTCGTCCGGGACCAATAATAACTCTATTTTATTGAAATTAAAGAGGTTGCGAGGTGAGACCGGAGAACCTGGCCGCTTTGGCACGGCCATTGCATTAGTATCCGGCGTGAGATGATGATGAAGCCGGCGACTCCGCCGCTTAAGATCTTTGAGACAATTTCTCCGGCTAACTTTCAACCTGAAAGCCGCCAGTCGAGATAAAACAGATAAAGAAGATCAAGAACGCCTCAAGCGCTCGATAGCTTCCGCGCCACGCATTGAATCCCGCACGACGAAAGTCGTTACCGCGTAATTCCCTGCACGACCCCACCTGACGCGACCCGCCCTGAACCCACCATATTTCTTATGTGTGGGCGGAAGCTTATCATCCAAATCACCTTCTGCAAAGCAGATTCAACCGTCCAACCCAATTATAATCTTACACTCCATCAGCGATCACCGACCCGAAAGGCTTCGCCTTCCGCCGGCTGATCAGACGGCAAGGTTCCTACTCGAACTGCTTGCGAAACTCCTCGAGAATCTGCCGCAAATCGACTACTTCCTGGCGAAGCACCGCCACCTCCGCCTCCAGTCTCTCAAACCGTGACGTATCGGATGACCGTCGCTCAGACCGTTCGACCGGCGCCGATTCCGCCTGGACATCACCGCCAAGAAGTTGCGCAAAGCGCGATTCACGCGCGTTCGGGAGTCGCGGAAGCCGCGTCACCAGCGGCGACTGCCGTGACGCCAGATCGTTGAGCACCTCTTCGACCCGCGCCAGACTCTCGAACTGGAGCAGATGACCGGTCCGTGACCGAAGCTCTCCCGGAGTCTGCGGCCCACGCAGAATCAGTACGCACATTATCACCGTCTCGCCATCATTCAGCTCATAGCCCTTCGGAAAGAGATGCCCATACTTTATCGTTCGCGACTCGGAACCGTGAAAAGTGTAGACGAGGTGCTTCGCGCGCAGCGTGTCGAGTGCACGCTGAACGGTCGCTTCATCGTAAGCGACGACCGGATCACGATGACTCTTCTGATTGCAGGCGTTGGTCAGCGCATTGATCGTCATCGGATAATAGTCTGGCGTGGCGAGCTGCTTCTCGACGAGTGAGGCAAGCACACGCAATTCAAACTCATTGAGCACTTGCAGGTCTGATTCCAATTCGGGTCTCCTCGGATTACTATTTTTTATTATTTCGCAATTTGGGTTTCGTCGATCTGCCATCTCGTAAATCGAACTCATTGAGACGGGGCCACGTGCGATATATCAGCGCGATCATCAGCAATGGCAGGTAGATCTGAAACTCCTTTACCAGATAGGGTATCGCCTGAACGAAGATGGTAAAAAAGCTCTGCACCTGC
>JBEIMN010000718.1:0-1846 GCA_040378705.1 Acidobacteriota bacterium | reverse complement strand
GTTACGCTCTCGGTCAGACGATCCTGAAAAGCGTCGCCCATCGCGACAATCTTCACGCCGGGAGCCGAGTCGAGCACGTTGCCGATGGCCCCGGTTCCTCGTCCGCCGCAACCAACCACGCCGACCCGTATCTCGTCACTGCCCGCCGCCCAGGCGCCGGCCAGCGTTGGAATATGGGAAGTCAGGGTCGTCCCAACCGCGACTGCCGTCGAGGTCCGGATAAAGTCTCGCCGCGACGACTCCGGTTGTTTGGAAACCTTTTTCTTGTCTAAGCTCATATATTCTCCTTGAACGAGGTTTGCACGATGGATGGAACATCCGATCGCAAAGATTACATGGTTACATCGCCAGAGATTGTTGTCATTCGCCCGTGGTTCGCCGTCGCCACTACTCCGCGCGAGGCTGGTGGCCAGCTCGGCAAACTATTCAGCAGATGGCCGAAACGGTTGAACTAACTGACAACCGGAACCGGCTGTCAGAGATGAGTGCTGCTCAGGACTGTTCGCGCCTGACGACAAAGAGTGTAATGTCATCATATTGCGGAGCATCCCCTGCAAAATGATCGATCTCGTGAAATATCTCTTCAACGAGACTCTTCGCTGAATGGCCGGCGAGCCGGCGAAATGTCGAGACGACACTCGCTTCACCGAACTCGTCCTCGGCCGGATTTTGCGCCTCTGTCACCCCATCCGAGAAGAGTGCGAGCTGATCTCCGGGCGCGAGGGTGAAAAATTTCTCGGCGTAGGGGCGGTCAGGAAGCAGCCCAAGCGGGGTTCCCGTCCCGCGCAGCCAGATCGTTTCACCATCAGCCCGCAGGAGGAGGCAGTCTGTGTGCCCGGCGTTGACATAGCGCGCCTCGCCACTCGCCGGATCGAGCTCGACCAGTATCGCCGTCACATACTTGTTCGACGGAGTCGAGGCGTACAGCAATTCGTTCATCTGCGCGGCAAGCTCTGTCAGGGTCTCGATTCTGCCGAGCAGGGCACGCAGTGTCGCCTGAATGTTGCTCATCAGCAGCGATGCCGGCAGGCCCTTGCCGGAGACGTCGGCGACGCAGATCAGATAGCGAGGCGCATGGCCAGGTCTGATCACCGGAAGAATGTCGTAGTAGTCACCGCCACAGTGGCGTGCCGGACGATTTCGCGCCGCGAGGTCATAGCCTTCGAGTCGTGGCAGTTCGAGCGGGAAGAGCGTCTCCTGGATCGTCGCCGCGAGGGCCAGCTCCTGCTCGACACGCTTACGCTCGATCGTCTCCCGAAAATACCAGGAGTTCTCAAACGCGACCGCCGCCTGCGAGACCAGCCCCGCGCCAAATTCGAGATCAGATTCACTGAACGAGTGGTTTCCCGGGCGCTGCCCGAGGATGACCAGTCCACCGGTCGTTTCGTCGCCGGCGTCTATCTTGAAGACTACTTCAGCCTGCCCGTCGCGCAGCATATCCTTGAGCTCAGATTCAGGCAGGTCGGCAGCCCGTATCGCCTCGGGCAGCTCAAAGAGCAATTTTTCATATCTGGTGTAATCGGCGAGCCGTTCCGGTTCCATCCCCTTCATCCGCAGCACTAATGGATGGCCGTGCTTCCAGGCGATGAGCCCGTACCGGCGGATGGCCCACTTTCCGGCAAGGGTCAGTGCCAGCAACTGTGCGACTTCGTCGGGCTCGATCGTCGCCGTCAAACCCCGAACGAGGTCGAGCAGCGTCTGCAGCTCCTGCACCTTCTGGTCGAGCGCCAGATTGACGCGTCGTGTCTGGTCGTGCGCCCGTGCATTGGCAATTCCACCCGCCGCGATCCCGAGGAGCGCTTTCAGAAATGCCGTTTCGTCGTCCGCGATGTTACGACCGGCCGGG
>JBEIMN010000717.1:0-1848 GCA_040378705.1 Acidobacteriota bacterium | reverse complement strand
GATCCTGCCGCGAGATCGATCCCTCAACCACACCAATTCGATAATCACAGAATTCAGCCATTCGCGCGAGCACGCTCTTCGGCAGCTCACGTGTAATCAGGACAGTTGACGCCATTCGTTCCGCTCCCCCTTTGCCATCCAGTTGCAGTGTTCTGATAATTCAAGGGGGTTAGTGTTACCCAATCGACCGCATGAATCAATACCGAAGTGAACCCGGAGTGACCGGGCGGTCAGGGTAGTCGGTAATCCGATAGTGGTCGCTGACCACGCCCTTTGCGCTTCACACTGGCCGCTGGCTCCTCGGGAAGCGCCTTCTCTTCTTTTCCGGTCTCTTCCTTCGCGTCGGTTTCACCATCGGATAAGACCTGCCGGGAAGGTCGAAAGGAATCATCAGGTGGATGAAAATCCACCACTGAATGGTTGATTTCCATCCACTCACAAATTCCCCTAAGGCCATGTATAAGCGATCCATTCGAACTCAAATTCTGGCTGCGCTTGAGGACACTCCTGTCGTCTTTCTGAATGGAGTGCGGCAGACGGGCAAGAGTACCCATCGCCGAGGTAGAGTATCCGGCGCGATATGTCACCTTTGATGATCCGACGGTCCTGTCCGCGGCACGGAATGACCCGGCCGGTTTTCTCGGTGGGATGGATGGATCGGTGATCATCGATGAAGTGCAGCTGGCTCCGCATATTTTTCCGGTACTGAAGTTATTGGTTGATCGTCAGCGGAGACCGGGGCGATTCCTGCTCACCGGCTCGGCCAATATCCTTCTTGTGCCGCGTGTTGCTGAATCACTGGCCGGGCGAATGGAGATCCTCACGCTCTGGCCGCTCTCGGAAGCAGAGATCGAGGGGCACGATGAAAATATGATTGATCTCCTCTTTGAGAAGAAGTTTAGTCTGCCACACGCCGTCGATCGTACCGGACGAAGTAGCGGCGACCGTGCAGACCTCATTGCAAGGTTGACGCGTGGTGGATATCCGGAGGTGGTTGGTCGCCGTAACGAAGAGCGTCGCCGCAGTTGGTTCAGCTCTTATCTGACGACTATCCTGCAGCGAGATGTGCGAGAAATGGCCAATATCGAAGGGTTGACCGAGCTTCCCCGCGTGTTGGCGCTGCTGGCAACGCGGGCCAGTTCACTTATAAATCTGGCTGATATCTCACGCAACATCGATATTCCACAGACGACGCTGCGTCGATATATGACGCTGCTCGAAACGACCTTTCTTCTGGCGCCCGTACCAGCCTGGTCGGCGAACCTCGGCAAGCGAATGGTCAAGGCCTCGAAACTGGCCATGAGCGACACCGGATTGCTGACCTACCTGCTCGGCGCGAATGAACAGCGGCTGACCGAAGACAGTTCCCTGCTTGGCCGGGTCCTTGAAAACTTCGTCGTCTGTGAACTGCGCAAGCAGGCGACCTGGGGAAAGACGAAGCCACAACTCTTTCACTTTCGGACGCAGACCGGGCTGGAAGTGGACATCATCCTCGAAGATGCCGCCGGGCAGCTGGTCGGCGTCGAGGTCAAAGCCAGCGCGACCGTCACCAGTCGCGATTTCAAGGGGCTCCGCGCTCTGCAGGAGATGACGGGCAAGCTCTTCACGCGGGGCGTGATCCTCTACAATGGAACGGAGACGGTCGGTTTTGGTTCGAACCTCTTTGCCATGCCGTTGACAAGTCTTTGGCGGGCACTGCTAATGGACTGACATCGCTATACCCAAGACCGATTGCCAAGCCCGACCTACTGACAGTAATTCTGAGCAGCGGAGCGATGCGTCTTGGGTGCACCGGTGCGCGGGCATCCGTGGACGATCACCTATTCAAGAAGGTCCTTTGGCTTCTTC
>JBEIMN010000716.1:0-1853 GCA_040378705.1 Acidobacteriota bacterium | reverse complement strand
GGTCGTTAATGAATGGACTCATGGCTACTTTCACTGGCTGGCGGAAGCCCTCACCAGGATTGAAATGGCAAGGCTCAGCTCAGTTGAGGGCGTGGTGCTGCTCCCGGCTGAATACCGGAAATTCAGCTTTATCGGGCAGTCGCTCGATTATCTGCGGATCCCCTACCAACACCTTCCCGCGCATCGTCTCACCGCCGTCCGGGAACTGGTTCTGCCGTGCTCTGAAATCGTGACCGGCAACTTCAACTGCTTTCTGCTTGGCAGCCTCGCCGCCCGTTTTCGCCTTGCCGCAGAATCTGAGCTCACCATTAGCCCGGTTGGCGGGCGGCGTGTCTGGGTATCGCGCGCCCGTGCCAACAAAAGAAAGATTGCCAACGAGGAAGAGCTGAGGCCGATACTTGCGGCGCATGGATTCGAAGTCGTCAATCTTGAAGACAGGACCTTCTCTGAGCAGGTCGAGCTGTTTCGTCACACGTCGGTCATCGCCGGACTCCACGGCGCCGGCCTTACCAACATGCTCTTTATGCCCGCTGGAGCCAAAGTCGTCGAGATCAGGAGACGCGGTGATACTAACAGCAACTGCTACTATTCAATGGCGTCATCGCTGAAGCTCAGCTACTATTATCTGCTGGCCGATCCGTTGAGTGCCGATCATCACGCGGACGACTGTCTTCTTCCGACCGCTGCGCTGCACAATCTGCTCGAACAGATCCGGAGTGTCTAATGCCTCACACCTTATCGCCCGGCTACGGTCTCAAAAATATACTGAAGAGCCTTCTCCATCGTGCAGGGTATTCGCTGGTCCGCGATGATCTGAACTGGCAGTCGCCGTCAGGCTCAGACCATATTTTGAAGCAGGTTATCGGCGATCCAGCCACACCTCCCCTGATTTTTGATATTGGCGCCAATAATGGCAGAACGACGACCCGTTTCAAGCGGCTGTTTCCCTCCGCCAGCATCTATGCGTTCGAACCTGTCGACACCACCTTTTCCGAATTGGCACGCAATACCGGCCATCTGACCGATGTCCGGAGCTATCTGCTCGCGATCGGTTCCGACGAAGGGGTCAGCAGAATCTACCTGCGTGAAAATAACGAATGGAATTCGCTCGTCCCACAGATCAACGACTATCTGAGGGAGCAGAACCGGCCATTTGTCGAGGTCCCACGGACTACCATCGATCGGTTCATCGAGACCAACTCGATCACGCACATCGATATTCTGAAAATTGATACCGAAGGGTACGAGATCGAAGTACTGAAAGGGGCTCGATCAGCATTCGACGCCGGACTGATCGGCGCCGTCTACCTTGAAGTCGGTTTCGACAGAACGCAGCTCCAGCACTCCTTCTACCTTGATGTCCTCGAAACGATGGACCGGCTCGGTTTCCGCTTCCGTGGATTTTTTGAGCTGTCCTTTGAAAATGGCGCCAGACTCGATTTCGCCAACGCCCTCTTCACCCGGAACGCCTGAAGGGAGGATGCTGCCGGTCAGATTACGGCTCCGCATACTTCCAGTCATCGGTGACAATGGCATAGACTGTGTCACCATTGCTCGTGAACCAGACTCCACCTTCGTTGGTCACAACCCACGGGCGTATGTTGTAGATGGCTTCGCGGTTGACGAACATCCACAATGCGACTTCGCGCAGACGGTCTTCCTGTTCGATTGGCAATTCACCGTTTGGTTTGGGGCCGACGTTGAGAAGCAGATTACCGCCCTTGGCGCGGGTCTCGATCAGCGTGCGAATCAGGGACTGTCCGGATTTATAGGTCTCGTTCGTTGGTTTGTACGGCCATTCCGTCCCCATCGTCAGGTTGGCTTGCCAAGCTCCCTTAAGGGGCAGTCCGGGG
>JBEIMN010000715.1:0-1858 GCA_040378705.1 Acidobacteriota bacterium | reverse complement strand
GAATCACCGCGATCCTCTCGTGTTACGAAGTGGCTCGTGGACGACTGCTCTGGCGACGCAACCTCGGGGATCGTTTTGTCGCCCGTGCGCCGCTCTATGGCACGGCCATGTCCCCGATCGTCGATCGCGGGCTGGTTATATTGCACGGTGGCGGGCCGGATCAGGGAGGCTTGATCGCCCTTGACGAGCTGACGGGTAAGGAGCGCTGGGCGTGGACTGGTGACGGCCCTGGCTATGCTTCACCGATCATCACCGAGATTGCCGGCAAGCGCCAGCTTGTTACCCAGACAGAGAAGTATATCGTTGGTATCTGGGTCGATACCGGGGCGTTGCTCTGGAAGATTCCGTTCGAAACCGACTACAGTCAGAATATCATCACTCCGGTAGCCTGGCGGGACCTGCTGATCTTTTCGGGTTATAACAAAGGGGTGATGGCGGTCCGAGTTGGTTGGCGTGACAATCAATGGGTGACGGATCAGGTCTGGCAGAACCGTGAATTGTCGATGTATATGAGTTCGCCAGTCGTCTCCGGAAGCTGGCTCTTCGGATTTTCGCACCGCAATAAGGGGCAGCATTTCTGCCTCGATCTGGAGAGTGGGCGAACGCTCTGGACGGGAGATCCTCGCCAGGGGGAGAATGCGGCAATACTGATCGTCGGCGGCAGTCTGATTACGTTGAGCGAGTTGGGTGAGTTGCGTGTTTCGTCCGTTGCTTCGAAGGGGGCGACGCTGATTCGGAAATATCAGGTTGCGGATGGTGCGACGTGGGCTCATCCGGTAATCTCCGGTAATCGAATCCTGATCAGGGATGCGTCGAGCCTGCGGCTCTGGCTGCTCGGGTGAGGCCAGAATTGTTGCCGTTGGAAGAGCTGATAATGGAGTATAAATATGCTTGAAGGTTTGCGGGTTGGATTCAAGGGGGAGACCGTCAGGGAGGTAACGCACGACCTGACGATTGCGAGTATCAGGTCCGAATTGCCGGCGGTGTTGAGTACGCCATCGATGATTCTGCTGATGGAGACGGCGGCGGCGGAGCTGATGTTGCCTTACCTGCCGGAAGGGAATATCTCGGTCGGGGTTGAGGTCAACATCCGCCATCTTGCGGCGACACCCGGTGGAGAGAGCGTAACGGCGCGGGCGACGGTGCGGGAGCTGGTTGGCAATCTGATTCGGTTTGACGTCGAGGTTCACGACAGTGTGCAGCTGGTTGGGGAGGGGACGCACGTTCGGGCGGTGATCGATGTCGATCGGTTCAGGCGGGGTCTTGAGAATCGTCGGAAGCGGAATTGATGGGCGACATGGAAGTAATATGGATTCGATCGTGCTGATTCCGATATTTCTGGCTTGTGCAGTCTTCGTGCTCTGGCTGATCAGTCTGCGGCTGAAGGATGCCAGTATCGTCGACATCTTCTGGGGGCCGGGATTTGCGGCGGTTGCCGCGATTGGTCTCTGGCGATCGCCGGACGCGACCATCCGCGAGCAGGTCTTTGGTCTGCTCGCGATCGTCTGGGGGGTGAGGCTCGGGCTTTATCTTGCCTGGCGAAATATCGGTCGGGGAGAGGATCGTCGTTACCAGGCGATTCGGGCGCGTTATGGCGCACGGTTTCCGCTGCTCAGTTTGCCGCTGGTCTTTCTCCTTCAGGGTGGGTTGATCTGGATCATCTCGTCGCCTTTACAGGCAATTGGTTGGCAGGCGGGGGAGTGGAGGCTGGCGGATACGATTGGTGGGCTGATCTGGCTGATCGGATTTGGCTTTGAGGTTGTTGGTGACTGGCAGTTGGCGCGATTCAAGTCCGATCCGGCGAATCGGGTGGCCATACTCGACCGTGGGTTGTGGGGGTGGACGCGGCACCCAAACT
>JBEIMN010000714.1:0-1866 GCA_040378705.1 Acidobacteriota bacterium | reverse complement strand
TTCTCGACAAGATCACCTCGGAGAATCTGACCAAGGTCCTCTATCCCAACGACAACATCAGTCAGGGCAAGCAGCTTCGTCTCGAGCAGCAGTACTTCTTCGTCTCCTGCTCGCTGCGTGACATGATCCGGAAGTGCCAGAATCTTGGATATCCGCTGGCGCGGTTTCACGACTTCTTCGCCGTCCAGCTCAACGACACGCATCCCTCGATCGCCGTTGCCGAACTGATGCGACTGCTGGTCGATGAGCACGAGATGAAGTGGGAGGAGGCGTGGGAGATTACACGCGCCGCCCTCGGCTATACCAACCACACACTGCTTCCGGAAGCGCTCGAAAAGTGGCCGCTGCCGCTATTTTCAAGCGTTCTTCCACGCCACCTCGACATCATTTATGAGATCAATCGCCGTTTTCTGGAGCAGGTAAATACACGATTCCCCGGTGATAAGGATCGGCTTCGTCGGATGTCACTAATCGACGAGTCGGGGGAGAAGTCGATTCGGATGGCCCATCTGGCGGTGGTCGGAAGCCACGCTGTCAACGGTGTCGCGCAACTTCATACCGAGCTTCTCAAGCGGGAGGTCCTTCACGATTTTCACGAGTTCTCCCCTGAAATTTTTCACAATGTCACGAATGGGGTCACGCCACGGCGATGGGTGCTCTACTCCAATCCCGAACTGACGGCGCTCATCACCAGTCGGATCGGCGACAAGTGGATCCGCAACCCGGAGGAGGAGCTGCCACGGATCGAAGCCTTCGCGCGTGATGACGATTTTCAGCGGGCGTGGCGCGGAATCAAGCGCCGGAACAAGGAGCGACTGGCGCGGATCATCAACGACCGGACCGGGCTCCGGATCGACCCTGACTCGCTCTTCGATATCCAGGTCAAGCGGATTCACGAATACAAGCGGCAGCACCTCAATGTGCTCCATCTGATCACACATTACTGGCGGCTGAAGACCGATTCACGGGCCGATTTCAACCCGCGGACCTTTATTTTCGCGGGGAAGGCCGCCCCCGGCTATGAGATGGCAAAGCTGATCATCAAGCTGATAACTTCAGTGGCCGATGTCATCAACCACGATCCGGCGGTGCGGGATCGTCTCAAGGTCGTCTTTCTGCCCGATTTCAATGTCAAGAATGCGCAGCCAATCTATCCGGCAGCAGATCTTTCCGAACAGATCTCGACCGCCGGCAAGGAGGCATCCGGAACCGGCAACATGAAGTTTGCGATGAACGGTGCGCTGACCATTGGAACACCCGATGGTGCCAATATCGAGATTCGTGATGCGGTTGGAGCGGAGAACTTCTTTCTTTTCGGACTCTCGGCTGATGAGGTCGTCGAATGGCGCACTCACGGATACAAGCCGCGTGACCTCTATCACGGCGACGAACTGCTTCGTGATGTGATCAACCTGATCGGAACCGGATTCTTCTCGCCAGACAACCGCGACCTCTTTCAGCCGCTCGTCGATTCACTTCTGGGTCACGACGACTTTATGCTGCTGGCCGACTATGCTTCCTACATTGAATGCCAGAAGAATGTCTGCCGCACCTACGCCGACCGATCGAAATGGACAGAGATGTCGATTCTCAACGCGGCACGGGTCGGAGGGTTCTCGTCTGATCGGTCGATCAGGGACTATTGCCGGGATATCTGGGATGTGACGCCGATAAAATAGGACTGGTTTATCAGAGCCGCAAAGCTGTGCCAGAGGAGCCAATACTGGCTCCTCTTGCTCTTTTAATCTGGCAGATGCCCTGGCGGGCTCAATTAGTAGCCCGTCTTCTTGCCACCAGGAACAGGAAGAGAGCGAGGCCGGCGAATATCGCGAGTGAAATCGAGTTTGCCCAGGGTCCAATCGTGGC
>JBEIMN010000713.1:0-1880 GCA_040378705.1 Acidobacteriota bacterium | reverse complement strand
GATCCCGACAACCAGCGTCGAGAAGAGGAGCGGTGCGATGATCATCTTGATCAGGCTCAGAAAGACACGACTCAGAACTCGAACCCACTGAATCGTCTGCTCTTTGGCGTGGGGGTTCGAGTCGAGAAAATAGTGTATGCAGCCGCCAACGATGACGCCCAGCGCAAGGCCGATGAAGATCTGCTTGGTCAGGGAGAGATGAAATTTTTTCACGTGTCCGGGCCCTCCACAGCCCTTTTACTCTTCAATTTGGGGTGTCGGATTTTGCGCCGGCTGTTGCTGCGGGGGCTCGCCAACAACCGACTCGACGATCATCTGACGCTGAAAGACCTCGCCAAAATGGCGGATGATGTGACCGACGACCACGCGCTGGTCGACGGGGCGCCCAAGGAGTTTCCGCAGCGAGGTGACGCCGTGGTCACGAATTCCGCACGGAACGATCAATTGAAAGTAGTTCAGATCGGTCGTGATGTTGAAGGCAAAACCATGCATCGTCACCCAGCGGGAGATTCGTATCCCGAGGGCCGCCAGCTTATTGCCATCGACCCAGACGCCGACATTCGGATTGTTGTCGTCGTGGCGCGTCGCGATCAACCCAAACTCGGCCGCGGTTCGAATCAGGACCTCCTGAAGATCACGGACATAGCGTCGGATGTCGCAGCAGTCCGGCGAGAGATTAATGATCGGATAACCGACCAACTGCCCCGGGCCATGATAGGTGACGTCCCCGCCCCGCCCGGTCTCGTGCAGTTCGACACCCGCCTCGCGGAGCGTCGGCTCATCGGCCAGAATGTTCGACCGTTCGGCCGCCCGACCGAGCGTGATGACGTGCGGATGTTCGAGAAGGAGGAACGTGTCCGGGATCTCGTCACGCTTCCGCTTACCGACCAGCTCCTGCTGCAACGCGTGTGCCTCGGCGTAGGGTACCTGTCCCAGTATTTTCACCCTGCATTGAGCCATAAAACGGTCGGGGACTGGCGTAACCGTCTATGGCACTTTAGAGTGCCACCCGATACGGTCACGCCAATCCCCCGCAATTACACCAGTGACGAAAAATCTGTCGTCTCGATGGTGTTCCGAATGTGGGCCATAAACTGGTCAGCGACCGCGCCGTCGATGATCCGATGATCGAACGACAGGCTGAGGACACTGATGTGGCGTATCGCGATCGCATCACCATCCGCGGTCTCGATCACCCACGGTCGCTTGGTTATGCCGCCGACGCCAAGAATTGCCAGCTGCGGCTGGCTGATGATCGGAGTCGCCGTCAATCCACCGTAAAGTCCGAAGTTGGTGATGGTGAAGGTCCCGCCGGCGACCTCATCCGGCTTGAGCTGCTTGCCGCGGGCACGATTCGCCAGATCCTGTGTCGAGCGTGCAAGCCCGACCAGGCTCAGCGTATCGGCCTGCTTGATCACCGGGACGATCAGGCCCCAGTCGAGCGCAACCGCCATCCCGACATTGACATCCTGCTTGTAGACGAGACTCTCGTGATCGGCCGACGCGTTGATGATCGGAAAGGCCTTCAGCGCATCGACGACCGCCTTGATGATGAACGGCATGAAGGTCAGCTTGGCGCCATTTCGCTCCTCGAAGCCCTTCTTGATCCGGTCACGTAGACGCGCAATGTTGGTGAAGTCGACCTCGAAAAAGGTCGTGACGTGCGCCGAGGTCCGGCGACTGTTGAGCATATTCTCGGCGATCCGACGGCGCATGACCGTCAGTGGCTCGACTTTGACGCGCTCCCCGGCCGAATATGTCGGCACCGCCGGAATCGCCGGAACTGGCGCCGGCGCGGGAGCGGCAACCGGAGCCGGAGCAGGTGCAGCGGTCGCCTTGCGACTGTCGATAAAGGCGAGAATGTCATCCCGTGTGATCCG
>JBEIMN010000712.1:0-1882 GCA_040378705.1 Acidobacteriota bacterium | reverse complement strand
GATCCGCCGCTGCACAATCTCTACCCGTGTCATCTGACCCGCCATATTGCCTGCTACCCGTCCGGTAAAACCTTCTCGGTTAGTGCCTAACGCTCGGGGCCCCAGAGGCCAAAGGATAAGCTGATCCGGGGACTCGCGCCGATCGACCCTCACCGGAACCGATTCCCGTGGTCATTGGTCTCATCGGTCAGGATCGATCGGCTGCTACCTACTTCTCCGCAAGCCACTGCCGGCGCAACGTGACACTCTCTGCCGCCGCCTCCTTCACCTCGGCGATCGAGTATCGATCATAGGGTTTTGGCGCCGCGGTCAGCTCGAAGCTCCTCATTCGTTCCCGCCGGAAGACCGTCACCGTTACCCGCTGACCTGCCTTCAGGTCACCAATCCGCCGCGCCGAACCGGCGACATCGACTCGCTGGCCGTCGATCGCCACCAACTCGTCGCCGCTGTTCAGCCCTCCATCATAGCCGGGGAGCCCGGCAATCACGTTGCTGATCGTTACACGGTCACTCTGCGGTGTCACCGCACGCACCCGTATCCCGAGCGTCCCGGGCCGCTCCGTCCGGCTGTTCGCATACGCTGTCCCCGGCTGCCAGCTCTTCGCGAGGGTCAACCCAACCTTCCGCAGATAGCTGTCATAATCCGGCTCTTCGACCCCCGACACATACCGGTTCCAGAAATCGGTCAGATCACCACCCACCACCGCCTCGAACGCCGCCTTCAACTGCGCATCGGTAAAACCTGGCTTCGGCAGCCCGTGATTCTCCATCAGTCGCCGCATCACGTCATCCAATGACCGCGCTCCACCACTTCGTGAACGGATCTCAAGGTCGAAGAGCAATCCCAGAATCTCACCCTTGGTGTAGTAGCTGATCGCTGTGTTGATCGAATTTTCGTCCGGCCGATAATACTCGATCCACGTGTCGAAGCTCGAACTCTCCGCACTCTGCCTGAAGCGCCCCGGCTGCTGGTCGTATCCCGCCAGCAACCCAGCCAGCCCCGCCAGATATTCCCCCGAACTGAGGAGCCCGGCCCGCCGCAAAATCAGATCGCCATAGTAGCTGGTGATCCCTTCCGAGACCCATAACCCGCGCGTATAGTTCTCACGCTGGTAATCAAATGGCCCCAGCGCGATCGGCCGCAGCCGCTTGACGTTCCAGGTGTGGAAGAATTCGTGCGATTCGAGCCCGAGAAAACGCTTGTAGCCACCTTCACTCGCGAAGGCTTCCGGCGTGACCATGCTGATATTCGCATTGATGTGCTCGGTTCCGCCGCCAATACCCGGCTGGACCGCGACCAGGAAAAGGTAGTGTTCGTAGGGCAGCCCCCCGAAGAGCTTCGCCCCCTCCTCGACGATCTTCGCCAGATCATCGGTTACCCGCTTCTCGTCAAACTCAAAACGGCCATAGATCGAGACACGGTGGATCTTCCCGCGCACCGTGAACGTCAGTAAACGGTGGGTTCCGATCTCAGTTGGCGAATCGGCCAGTACGTCATAGTTTGGGGCAGTGAAGTAGCCGTCAGCTTCCGGCGCCAGTCCGAGCGGCGAAGTCACCTGCCAGCCAGTCGGCGGCTCGATCTTCAGTCGGTGCGGCAACTCCTTCGCCCCCTGAACATACATAAATATCGACGACCCGTTGAAGTAGGCGTGATCCGCATCGAGATGGCTCGTCTGCGTCGCCAATTCGTTGGCGTAGACGCGGTAGAATACCTGGATCGATCGCGGCGCAGAGATTCCAGCCCTGGCAGCTCCGGCTGGTGTAGTCGTGACACGCCAGGTTCCCTTGTCCGTCTTTGTCCAGCTCAGCGGTTGGCCATTCACCTCCCGTGCCGCAAAGTCCTGCACGTGTCGCGCGAATTCGCGCTGCAGATACGAACCCGG
>JBEIMN010000711.1:0-1895 GCA_040378705.1 Acidobacteriota bacterium | reverse complement strand
GTGAAGGAGTTGCCGATACGCGGGCGAAACGTCTTCGATCTGGTAGGGTTGAGTCCCGGGGTACAGGTCAATCCGCTCGCGGTGGGGGTGGTCGCTTCGACGGGCGACAATTCAGCGCCATTGTTTGTACTCTCAGATATTTCGATCAATGGCGGGCGAACGAGAACGAACGAGTATCTGCTCGATGGAGTGACGCTGGTATTGCCGGAGAACAACAACTATGCGATCTCGCCGACGCCCGATGGGACGCGTGAATTCAAGGTGATCAGCAACAGTTACGGGCCGCAGTTTGGGCGCTCGGGTGGTGGGGTAGTCAATGTGGTGACGAAGTCCGGGACGAACGAATTCCACGGGACGGCTTTCGAGCAGTTCCGCAATCAGATGTTTCGAGCCAACAACTATTTTGCCAATGCGCGTCGGCAGAAGCGCGGTGTATTTCGGTTCCATCAGTTTGGCGGGACCATTGGCGGGCCGATAGTAAAGGGGAGGACCTTCTTTTTTGCCGATTATCAGGGGCATCGTGAGCTAAATTATCTGGCCGGACGGGCGATCACCCTGCCGACAGAGGCGGAGCGGAGGGGGGATTTCCGCGGACTGGTCAACGCGAGTGGTCAGGCGGTGACGCTCTACGATCCGTTTACAACCCGCGCCGCAGCGACGGGGACTGGTTCGGTGAGGGATCCACTGGCGTGTAATGGAGTGGCGAATGTGATCTGTTCGAATCGAATCGATCCGGTGGCCGCAAAGCTGATGTCGTTTCTGCCACTTCCAAATCGACCGGGTGAAGGGCCGGCACGGATCAATAATTTCGTCTTCGCCCCTCAGAATGAATTGTCGAGCAACCAATGGTCGGCAAGAGTAGATCATCGTTTTTCAGATCGCCACAACCTGTTTGGGCGAGTGACTCGGAATACAGGGTATAACAACAACACCGGGCCGTACGAAAATGTCGCCGACAACGTGCTTGGAGCGATCCGACACAGCGCGATAAATGTGGTTCTCAACGATACCCTGACGATAAGTTCCAGCCGGTTGCTGAGTACGAGGTTTGGATTTACACGACGAACGGAGAACCGCGCGCCGCTTTCAGCCGGGAAGGTGAAGCTGACCTCGCTCGGGTTTCCGGGCTATATTGGGGCGGCGGTGCAGGATGAGATATTCCCGTCGATTGGGATTACAGGCTATGCCTCGCTCGGCTCACCATCTGGGGATCGAATTCGTCGGGCGAATGATATCTTTGCCGTTGTTTCTGATCTGACTGAGATACACGGGCGACACACGCTCAATCTGGGTGTGGATGGGCGGTTGTATAACCAGACGCCTTTCCAGGCCGGAGTGCCTTCGGGAAGTTATTCATTCGGTTCCGGATTCACGCAGGGGCCCAATCCACAGATCGCGAGCCTCGCGGCGGGCAATGGGCTGGCGTCATTGCTGTTGGGGTACGGATCGGGAAGCATCAATGCGGTGCCGGCGCTCGCGATGAGAAACTACTATCTGGCATTCTATGCCAACGATGCGATCAGGCTGGGGCGGTTGACGCTCAATCTGGGAGTGAGATGGGATTACGAGCAACCACGAACGGAGCGGTACAACCGGCTGGCGACCTTCGATTTTGACGCGCCCTTTCCGATTCAGGTTCAGGGACTGCCGAATCTGAAAGGGGTGTTGACGCATGCCGGAAGGGATGGCGAGGCGAGGGGAAACTTTGATTCAGCGAAGCGCAATTTCGGTCCGCGGCTTGGCTTCGCGTATCGCGTCAACGAAAAGACGGCGGTGCGCGGTGGGTATGGTCTGTTCTATCTGCCACGAATCGGGGCGACGAGTGCCGGGACGATTGGCGTTTCAGGATTCGACCTTGTTACACCCTGGATATCGAGTGTCGATGGGATTACGGT
>JBEIMN010000710.1:0-1896 GCA_040378705.1 Acidobacteriota bacterium | reverse complement strand
CCTACAGCTACGGTCCGGCCGGAAATCGCTACTACTACACGGAAGAGAACGCGGAGAAGGCGGATGCCCTGCGATTGCTGATCGAGGAGTGGAGAGGCAGCAAGCTTGTCACTGAGCCGGAGTATTTCTATTTGATAACTTCCCTGATTGAAGCGATGGACCGGGTAGCCAATACTGCCAGCGTTTATGGCGCGTATCTTAAAAAGTTCAAAAAATCGGCCTCCCGCCCCATGACACTTCGGCCACTCCATTTGGTTAACCACGTCGCGGGCTGCAGGGCATACAACGTCGATGCCGGCTACCTGATAAATACGATCGACTGCGATGTCCTGTATCTTGATCCGCCCTACAACCAGCGCGAGTATGGCGCCAATTATCACGTCCTGGAGACCATTGCAAAATATGACTCACCGCTGCTGACCGGAACAACCGGGATGCGCGATTATGAGCGGAGCGATTTTTGCAAGGTAAAGAAGGCGGCGAAAGCGTTCGAGAATATCATTCGTTCAGCGAGGGCGCGCCACATCCTCGTCAGCTATAACGATGAAGGCATTCTGCCGGTTGAAGAGTTGCAGCAGTTGCTCGCGCTGCGCGGAGAACCGGTGATTTTCAGGACAGAATACAATCGATTCAAAGCCGATAATGGACGGCAGTATAAACGGGATAAAACCGTGGAGTACGTCCATTATGTTCGAGTAGTAAAATCCGCAAACCTGGTGTGATACGAGAAAAAGGAGGCTTGTCAGATGAAGCGATCGTCGATTTCGAGGTACATAATTTCAGGGCTGGCTGCACTTGGGGGTCCGGTCCTCGTCCTGCTCGTGATGGCTGGTGTCGGGTGGGCGCAGGCGGCATTCTCACTGCAGGGCCCTCCGGCGCCGGCAGCCCCGCCGGCCCCTCAGGCCCCACCGGCTAAAGCCCCAATGCCTGACGGCCCCAACCCGAATTCACAATACAGACTCGGGCCCGATTCGATGGCGCAGGAGGGCGTGCCGAAGGGAGAGATTCGTGGACCCTATACCCTTCCGAGCCAGGCCTATCCCGGAACCCAGCACACCTACTGGGTCTACGTCCCGGCGCAGTATGATCCGGCGGAGGCGACCGCGCTCATGGTCTTCCAGGATGGTCAGGCCTTCAAGGACGAGAACGGCGACATTCGGGCCCAGAACGTCATGGACAACCTGATCTACCGGCGTGAGATTCCAGTCATGCTCGCCGTCTTCATTAACCCCGGGCGGACCGCAGAGCAGCCCGAGCCGACCCCGCAGAACTGGGGGGATCGGACCACCAACCGCCCGACCGAGTACAACTCACTCGACGACCGTTACGCACGAGTGATCACCGATGAGCTGATGCCAGTACTCTCGAAGGAGTACAACATCTCGAAGGATCCGGAGATGCGTGGTATAGGTGGATCGAGCTCCGGGGCGATCGCCGCCTTCACCGTCGCCTGGCACCGACCCGACCAGTTCCGGAAGGTGCTTAGCAACGTCGGCAGCTTCGTCAATATCCGTGGTGGCCACGCCTATCCGGACCTTATCCTTGCTACACCGCGCAAGCCGATCCGCGTCTACCTCTGTGACGGTCGCAACGACAACCGCGGATTCCGGAATGGCGTCTATGACGAGAAATGGGACTGGTTCCTTCAGAATGTACGGATGATGAAGGCGCTGACCCAGAAGGGTTATGACCTCAACTACACGTGGGGCATGAACCTTCACGGTCAGAAGTTTGGCGGGGCGATATTTCCGGATATGATGCGCTGGCTGTGGCGCGATGGCCCGGCCTCAACCGATCCGAATGATATGGTCGAACGGGGCTTCAGAGGGGCGCGGCGGAAATGATTACTCCGGAACATTCCCCTAAAGCCGGGTCAGTGGCATACTGACCTGGCTT
>JBEIMN010000709.1:0-1900 GCA_040378705.1 Acidobacteriota bacterium | reverse complement strand
CCGGATCGTGGATCGCGACGTCGATCTGCCGGCTCGACCCTCCGCGCAACATCGTTCCATAGATCTCGATCGTGTTCGAATTGAGCGGCCGATCAACCCCAATCTTTGTCTCACCACCCGCCACCGTCGTCGCCTTGTTGACGATCTTCACATACCGCGTCTCCGGCAGCAGGCTCACCTGCGGCTGATCCCCAGCCCTTCGCCCCGGCGTGATCACCAGCCGAATGCTGTTGTCGTTCACCGTCAACGCACTAACCTCGGCCCCATAATAATATTGCGCGTCATCCCATTCCCATCCCGCGCCAAGCAGGTCACCCGCAAAATAACTGTCATCCCCAATCAGCCTGCCCGTAATCTGACGAATACCCAGACTCTGCACCCGATCGGCAAAATCCTCGATCGCCGGAATCGTCTTCGCCGGTATCAATTCATTGTACTTGCGCGCCGACGGCTCGCTAAAACGAGGCGAAAGATTCGGTGCGCCACGCCCATAAAATATCAGATCTCCACCCAATACCCCGTTCCGACCCCGTTGCCCCGCCGCATACAACGATGTCCTGATTCGCGCCCCCGGCCCCAACTGATCCAGCGCCGCCGCCGTTGTGTACAACTTCATGTTCGACGCCGGCATAAACGTCTGCCTCACGTCACGCCCATATATCTCACGACCATCCATCGTCCTGATCAGCACTCCCCACCGCGCATCCGCAAGATTGGCCTGGTTCAGCAACTGCTCGATCTCCCGCCGCAACTCTTCCGTCGTCGCCGGAACTCGATCCTGACCCAGAACCAGACCCGCTCCCGACATCATCAGAAATAACAGACTGATCAGTGTTAGTTTTAATCTCATGGGTTGCTCTTCATCGTTGCTCACCGGAGGGCAGGGAGGTGATGCCGCCCGATCGCCGCCTCTTCCCGCACCCCACCGCGTGATAATCCAATAAAAAAGGGGAGGCCCGGCTCAATCAGCCAGCCCTCCCCCTCTAACCATCGCTACTCTATCGCTTTTTCGACTGGTCGTGCCTGATCTGCATCTCCTGCAGCAGATAGCCCGCCCCAGCGTACTTCTCCACCAGGAATAGTACATATCGAATGTCGACCGCCAGCGTTCGATTCGACCGGAGATCGAAATTATAGTCTCCTCCGAGACCCTCGTAGTTTCCATCAAAGGCCAGCCCGATCACCTCGCCACGCCCATTCATTACCGGACTGCCGGAGTTGCCGCCCGTAATGTCTGTCGTCGCCAGAAACGCCACCGGAACATCCTTCAATCGTCCATCGATGTAACTGCCGAAGTCCTTCTTTTCGTACAACTCCTTCAACCGCGCCGGCACATCGAATGGCTCAACTCCCGTGTCCTTATCGATCACGCCCCGCAGGCTTGTCTGGTAATCGTACGTCACCGCGTCGCGTGGCTGGTACCCCTTCACCTCACCATACGTCCAGCGCAGTGTGAAGTTGGCGTCAGGATAGTAGAGCCCCTTCTTCATCTCGAGCATCCCACGCACATACTCCGGACGAAGCCGCAATATCCGGCCGTTGAAGAGTTGTGAACGCTGCGTCAGCGGCTGATTTTCATCGTATGCCGCGCCGACCAGCTTCAGCAGCGGGTCGTCGACCGCCTTCAACTCAGCCATCGACATCCCCAGCAGTCCGTTCAAATCGTCAATGCTTTTGAATCTGCTTCCACCAATCGCCCGCGCCGCATACTCTTCGACCGCCTTTCGCAGCCCCTCGCCGCTCTTGCCGCCAAACAGGCTGTCGATAAAGGCGATTCGCTGCCCCTCCGGCAACTTCGCCGCCAGTCCCAGCGCCCCGGCCAGCAGCTCTTCCTCTGCCTCCGGCTGACGCTCCTGCCACAACGCTCCCAACTGCTTCGTCACCCGCTGCACCGCAAGCT
>JBEIMN010000708.1:0-1904 GCA_040378705.1 Acidobacteriota bacterium | reverse complement strand
GGCCGGCGGAGTCGGCGCGGCGCTGACTAATGGCGGGAAGACGCTGCAGCAGGGCGTGGAGATAAGTTCGCGGATCGACACTGGCTTGTTGCCCAAAGGCCTTGGAAACGGGGCGCGCCTGTTTTCGACCATCGCCTGGACGTGGCTGCCGGTGGCGGAGTTTCACGGAGATCGTTACAGTAACGTTCAGGGGTTTAGCACCGTTCGAATCACCGGCAACCGTGTGCCCTATACACCGGAGCAGTTATTCAATGTCAATCTGGGATACAGCCATCCGGCGGGATTGACGGCACTCATTGAAGCGGTGCACACCGGAGCCCAGTCAGGCGACGACCTGAACACGATCGCACCAACTGCAAACGGACAGCGGGGGAGGATTCCGGGCAATACGATCTGGAACACGACGATCAATTACGAGGTCGAAGCGATTCGCTCAACATTTTTTGTAACGGTGAAGAATCTCTTCGATCGGACGGTGATCGTCGATCGCTCACGCGGCATCCTGCCGGGCCTGCCACGTCTGCTCCAGGTGGGTGTCAGGTTCGAGTTCAGGAATTGAAGCCCGTCGGAAGCTGAAGGCTCAGTCACTGCGGTTCGCGGGATTGATCGTTGTGAGACGATCTGCCCGCGAACCGCACCGTGGAGTGTGGTCAGCTTTCGAGTTCCGTCAGCATCGTCCAGAGCGTGATGTCGGTCGGCTTTGCGAGCAGATCGCCGATCCGTGAGCGGAAAACCTGGATGTGCGGCGAGGCCGAATGCTGATCGAGTCCGGCCTTGCTGGTCCAGTTCTCGTAAAAGACGAAGCGGGATGGATTCGAAGATGACTGATGAAAGTCATAGTTGATGCAGGCGTCCTCGGCGCGTGTCGCGGCGACGACGTCCGGCACGGCCTTCAGAAACTCCTCCTCGCATCCGGGTTTGACTTCGATATAGGCGATGACGGTAACTTTTTCGGCATCCATTCTGAAATACCTTTCTCCTGACAATGATTGGCAGTACCTGGCACTGCCTGGCATTGGGTTAATTTATTGACCTGGCCGGACGTACCAGTCGGCCCTAGCGTGGAAAAAGCTGATCGAGAATCTCCCAGTCAGCCGGGGCGCCATACTCGCAGAGTTCGAACGCCTCGGCGTGCCTTGTCTGACGGCCCTGATCACCATAGCGGGCGACGAGCAGATCACGATACTGATTGGCGACGGTGACATCGATATTGACCAGCCATTCACGAATAAAATCGCGGCGGGCGATATCGTCATCCGGAACGCCCGGAAGGTAACGGCCCATCCAGGAATCGCGATCGGCAAACTGTGAAGGCATCGCGTCATAGCAGGCACGCTTGCGATCGATCACGTCATCGACATCGACAATGATCGCCGGATCGAAGGGGTATGGTTTCCGAAACTCATCAGAGTAGAAGAGGATGGTCGGGTTCTTCTTGCAGGGCGGCGTGTCGAGGGCGAAGAAGGAGGCGGCAACCAGCACCGCCGCATCCTGGACGAGGATTCCGGTATAGCGATGATCGGGATGATAGTCGTTCGGACGATGGCTGAGCACGACATCTGCCTGCCAGTCACGGATCAGTCGGGCAAATGTGCGCCGGTTTTCGATGGTTGGCAGCAGCTCGCCATCGTGAATATCGAGGACCTGCGTGGTAATGCCAAGGATCTCGGCGCAGTGTTTGACCTCGGCGGCACGTCGCAGCGCCAGTTGTCCTCCACCCATGGCGAAGTGGCCGACATCTCCGTTGGTCGTGGCGACGAACTTGACGTGATGACCGGCGGCCGCCCACTTCGTGGCGACTCCTCCAGCCTTCAACTCACAATCGTCCGGGTGGGCCCCAAAAGCACTAATTCTCAACGACATAGCTCTCTCCCTGAGTCTTGTTATTTTAAGTTCGTGGGCGG
>JBEIMN010000707.1:0-1909 GCA_040378705.1 Acidobacteriota bacterium | reverse complement strand
TCGATGTCATCGATCTCAAGCTGATTCCGGCCCTCGCCGGCAAGGCGGATGTCGATGTCATCATCACGACGAAGGTTGGCACGGTCTCGCGAATCAGTAAGTCCGGGGTGAAGATCTCATTCAGCAACTGACACCTTCAGTCTGATGAGGAGTGACCGTTGGGCGGGTGGCGCGGGTATGACCAGAGTGGTCAGACCCGCCTCATCCGCCCAATTTTTTCGATCAGCGCGTCCGGATCGCCATTCTGTTGAGCGGAAATGACCAGGCTTTCGCCGCGGCTCCACGGGGTCCATCGCGCGGCGAAGAGCGGCGAATTGCCAGTAGCGAAGATGGTAATGGCTGGAATGCCAAGGGCGGCGGCAAGGTGCTGCCCGGAGGAGTCGTAACCGATATAGCGGTCGCTGGCGGCAATCAGCCCGGCGAGGGATCCGATTCCGCCCTGCCAGGTGAGGATTCCGCTGCGGCGCGCTTGTCGGTATACGGGATCTCCAGCCGCTTCCTTCTCTCCGGATTTTAAAATATTGAGCCCGGCAGCTCGGAGTGAACCGATCGCACGCTCGACCTGTTCCTGTTCACCGGCGGTGAACCCCTGATCGACGATCACCCAGGCGTCTTCGGTGAGGTGGTGAAGCAAATCCGCTTCGAAGTGGTCCGAGACTCTTTTCTCTTCGTTTCCGCCAACGCCAAGGCTGACAGTGATCACCTTTTCCGCTCCGGCATGACGAAGGCTCGCGACGACTTCTGCTCCGGTTCGTCGCTGACTCTCCGGCAGGGCAAGAAAGGGGCGGGCGGACGATTGCCCCCCAATCAGCTCTCCAGTCAATTCTCCGATCCAGGCCGAGGCCAGCTCACCGAGTGATGAGCATCCCGGCGCGGTGTACTCACGGCTTGGGAATAGGTGGTAGCATTCATCCTCGACCTGTGGCCCGACCAGTGGAAGCAGCCCGAGCTGGGTCAGGCGTGAATCCGGATCGATGATCAGGTACTCGTCAGTCGCGAGCCCTTCGAGTTCACTTTCGACCAGGCCAACAAGGTCACACCAGCTTCCAAGCCTTTCCGAGAGACTGCCGCCACGCGCATACCCGATTTCGCGCACCCGGATCAGCGGGTCTCCACCGTAGAGCTCTTCAAGCTTGCGTGAGCCAAGCAGCACCAGCTCCACCCCTGTCGAACGGAGGTCAAGCCGGGAGACTGCCTGCCGAATCCCATTCATCAGGACGCTTGTAATCGCGACATCCGCGCCAATCGTCACACGCGATGGGAAGAGCACCTTCCGCAGCGACTGCAACCGCCGCGGATCGATCTGACGCGGAGTCAGCGTCCTTGCACAGCGGTCATAGCGACGCCGCAAGGCGGTTACATCGACCAGGTTGAAACGATTGAGCAACCGATCCAGCTTTACTCCATTTAATCCTTCCGGTCCCTTCGGTCCCTCTGGTCCCTTCGGTCCCTCTGGTCCCTTCGGTCCATTCAATCCCTCCGGTCCCTCCGGTCCCTGTGGCCGATGGCGGCAGAAATCGATTACCTCCGAAAATATCTCCGGATAATAGCGCGCCGCCTCCGGCGTGAATGAATCGTTGAGCCGCTCGATCAGTCCGCCAAAAAGCATTTTCAGGCCGGAATTGGCGACCACTGGGTCCGGATCGGCCGCCAGTTCGCATAATCTTCGAACTGCCTCAACTGGTATCTCGCCGGTCTCACCACCCTCGATCTGCGATATAATCTGCGCGACGGCCACCCTGGCGCTCTCTGTCATGAAAAATTCCTCCATTTTGTCTGTCAACCGACTATAACAGCGCCGGCCCTGGATGAAAATTCCAGCCGGACAGGGAGTGGTAACGTTGGCATGCCCCGCCGGAAGTCACCGTTCTCTCGGACGAGGCAATCAATTTAGTCTTGGTGAGTCTTG
>JBEIMN010000706.1:0-1917 GCA_040378705.1 Acidobacteriota bacterium | reverse complement strand
TTCAGAGAACTCTTCCTCATCCTCGGCCAGTTGTCGCGCACGTACCGCCGCGACACGTGTCAGCGCCACCGGCCCTGTTCGGACAATATCGTGAATTCCAATCGGCTTGAACAGGCTGATGAAGGCCTCGATCTTCTCGCCGTTACCGGTCAATTCGACAATGAATGCGTCATTGGAGACGTCGACCACTCGCGCCCGAAAGATCTTGACGAGTGACAGCACCTCCTGTCGCTCCTCACCCGGCCGTGCATTGACGGTCAGCATGACCATCTCCCGCTCGACGTGTGCGTCCGCCGTCAGGTCCCTCACCTGGATCACCTTGACCAGCTTGAGGCTCTGGCGAAGGATCTGCTCGATGATATGGTCATTGCCGTGCGTGGTCAGCGTCATTCGCGAAACACCCTCTTCGAGTGTCGGCGCGACATTCAGCGTGTCGATCTGGTAACCGCGGGCACTGAAGAGTCCGGAGATGCGCGAAAGCATTCCATACTCATTCTCAACTAGCAAAGATATCGTGTGTTTCATATCAATAAACTCTGTTTAAACAGCTTAAACATCTCAAATGTCCGGGCAGACTGTGCCATTATCCACCGTCTGCCCGGATCAACCTCTGCCCGAATCAACCTATGCCAGAATCATGTCCTTCAACGCCGCACCAGCCGGAACGATCGGGAAGACATTCTCTTCACGGGCGACCTGCATCTCGATCAATACCGGACCAGGGGTATTGATCGCCTTCTCGAGGGTCGACGCCACTTCACTCATCTTCGTCGCCCGCAACGCCGGCACGTCATACGCCGCCGCCAGCTTGAGGAAGTCGGGCGCGACCTCCATGTCGCTGTGGGAGTAACGATGCTCGTAAAACTGCTCCTGCCATTGCCGGACCATGCCCAGATATCCGTTGTTGATGATCAGAATCTTGACCGGAATATTGTACTGCCTGATCGTCGCCAGCTCGTTGCAGCTCATCTGGAAGCCACCATCACCGACTACGGCGAAGACGAGATCGTCCGGACGGGCGACCGCCGCCCCAACTGCCGCCGGAAATCCGTAACCCATCGCGCCAAGCCCACCGGAGTTGAGCCAGTTGCGTGGCTGGTCGAATCCATAAAGCTGGGCCGTCCACATCTGGTGCTGACCAACGTCGGAGGCGACAACCGCCTGCCCCTTCGTCAAACGGTGCAGCTCGTGAATGACAAACTGCGGCTTGATGATATCGCCATCCTCCCTGAACCAGAATGGATGCTGCTGTCGCCACTCGGCAATCTGATCATGCCAGTCCTGACGTGGAGTGAGCCGGGCACCCTCCGCCACCTGCTGCTCAACCTCTCCGAGCATCTGCTGGAGAACGACCTTCGCGTCACCGATCACCGGATAGTCGCACTCAACATTCTTGTTGATGCAGGAGGGGTCGATGTCAACGTGGATGAACTTCGCGCCCTTCGCAAACTCGCTCAGCTTACCAGTGACCCGGTCATCGAAACGTGCCCCGATCGAGATCAGCAGGTCACAGTTGTTGACCGCCATGTTGGTCCAGTAGCCACCGTGCATGCCCAGCATGCCGAGGCTCAGCGGATGGCTCGCCGGGAAGGCTCCAAGCCCCATCAGCGTGCAGGTCGTCGGCAGGTTGAGCTTCTCCGCCAGCCGAATCGCCTCTTCGTGCGCGCCGGCGTGGATCGCTCCGCCGCCAATGTAGAGGACCGGGCGCTCGGCCGCGATCATGGCCTCGACCGCCCGCTTGACCGCCTTCGGATTCCCCTGCATCTGCGGCTTGTAACTGCGCATCTCGATCGTCTCCGGATAGCTGAACTCGATCTCCTGCGCGGTCATATCCTTTGGCAGATCGATCAGCACCGGACCGGGCCGGCCGGAACTGGCGACATAGAATGCCTCCTTGATCGTCGGGGCCAGATCCTC
>JBEIMN010000705.1:0-1917 GCA_040378705.1 Acidobacteriota bacterium | reverse complement strand
ATGGAGATTGAACCAGTCTCCGGCCGCACAAACAGCGACGGGGCGGAGATAAAACCTCCGCCCCGTCATCCGACTGGCCAAATTTACGGTCGGGCCATTATTGACTGGCCAATTAGGGCCAATTAAGGCTTAAACGTCCTGATGTATGAGACGATCTGCCAGCGCTGTTCATCGGTGAACCGGATGCGGTTGGCGGGCATCGGCGACTTGCCGTTGGTGATCTTCCAGAAGAGGTCGCCGTCGGTATTGGCCTGGACGACGCGGCTGGCAAGATTTGTCGGTGGTTTGAATATTCCCTTCGAGAGCCAGCCGTTGCCCTTGCCTTCTTTACCGTGACAATCGACGCATCGCTGGTTATAGAACTCCTTGCCCATCGCCAGCGTTTCAGCCGAATTTCCAACCGGGTTGCTGAGGGCGGATGCCTCCGTCGGCGCCTCCCACTGCTGGACGATCTTGCCACCCTTCATCGTGATGGCCGGTGTCGGGCGAACCGGAAACGGATCCGGCGCCGGAGTCAGCATCGGCTTGGCTGGTGAGACGGTTATCGGCAGGTTGGTAACCCTGCCATTCTGATCGACCGAGACCGGATTGCCATTGGCATCGCGCGCTGGTACGGGCTCTCCCTTTGGTCGATCGACGACTGCGGTATCTTCCGTAGTGGCCGCTGGCGCACTACCGCCCGACCCGCTGCCTGGCGTGGAACTCACTGGCCCCGAAGTCGAATCAGTGACCGACCCCTTTTGGCAGGCAATGAGAATAAATGAGCCAAGGATGAGAACCGTGCAAAGCGTCAAGCCGATTCTGCTTCTGATCAGTGACCTGGTAACCTTATCCTGATTATCCTGATTATCCTGATTATCCTGATTCAACATTTTGTGATCGTCCTTCCCTTCCTGTGTTTACTTGTAATTATTGTTTAAGCGTAAAAGCACTGGCTGGCCTGCGCAGCTGTGCCACCAATGGATTTTTGAAGGTAATATGGAGCGGAGCAACATAGATCGCGCAGATGATCCATGGTAAAAGTCTGTGCTAAAAGTCTGTGCTAATAGTCTGTGCTAATAGTCCGTGTGGATAGCCTGATTGAGGGACTCCGGGGAATCTCAAGCTTCCTGAAAAACTTATACCAGCATTTGACGATTGTCAACGAGTTAATTATAGCAGTCAGTCTTCAGGGAAGAGCCGCACCGCGAGTCAGTGCGAATCAGCCACGTGCAAACTGGCTGCAATCCGGAGACCGGGTTAAACTGGTGCTAATCCTTACCAGGCCATTACGGCGAGGCCGGTGGCGGCGGCAACCTGTGAAAGCGACATTCCCGGATCGAGGTTGAGCCCAAGCTGGCTGGCATTGAGCGAGATGACAGACCTTTCGAGTGTACCTGAAACTAGATCGCGGAAGCGCTGCTGGTCGGCGATCGTACCGATGGTCAGGACTCGTGAGAGGTTGGGGATACGCCCGATCGTCGTAAGTTTGTCTCGATAGTAGATCATTAGTCGATAGAACTCGTTCTCGATCTCGTCAGTCGGACATTCGACCTCGCGGATCATGATCGGGGTATTTCCGCGAACAATCACCACCTCGAAACCACGCGGGTTGAGGCTGACCAGCAGTTGATCCGAGTCGGATTGAACATTGCCGGGACGAAGAAGCCAGTTGACCTCACCGATATGCTGTGGAACGATCAGTCCGACCTTCCAATCAAGCTGGCTAAAGATCGATTCATACTGGGCAATGACTGAGTTGTGAACAACACTAACCAGCCAGTGCGGCCCGGCAAGATGTGTTCCATCGTTTTCGAGGCGATGGTGGCTCGATCTCAATTCATCGATCCGAAAGCCGGTCGCACGCTCGATCTTCCATTCGAGGAGCTGCGTCATTTCGAGCTTGCTGCTGGGGACCGATTCGAGGGAGACGATCAT
>JBEIMN010000704.1:0-1921 GCA_040378705.1 Acidobacteriota bacterium | reverse complement strand
GTAAATCTCTGATTTACTGCGTTTTATAGTGCGTTAGCCCTGAGGGGACCTCTGACCTGACCAATATAGCCAGACGAGATTGGCTGAGGATGGTTGGGCTGATAAAAATTCTGAGTAATCTGCAGTGGTAACGATGCGGATATTTTCCATTTTTTGGAATGGATGGCATCGGGGGTTTATGTTTCGCGCAGGTATGCGACTATAATTCGGTAATTGAACGCAGAATAATTGGATAGAGATTTATGGTCGGGTTCTCAACCGACCTTCAAGTAAAGGAGTTACCGAATGTTCCGTAAAGCGATGCTCACCGGGCTGCTCTGTTTTTCGTTGCTCGTGTCGCCACTGGCATCCTGGGCTGATGAGGGGATGTGGTTACCGAATTCGATTGGCAAGCTGCCAATATCGCTGCTGAAGAAGCGTGGTTTCGAACTGAAACCGGAAGAGGTTTACAGTGTGACGGAGCCAAGCCTGAAAGATGCGATCGTGCAGATCAGCATTGGTGGAACGGGCTCGTTCATCTCACCGGACGGTCTGATCATGACCAACCACCATGTTGCCTTCAGCGCGGTGACATCGGCAAGCACGACCGAGCACGACTATATTACGAATGGATTTCTGGCAAAGTCACGGGACGCGGAGATCGCGGCGGCGGGATATACGGTCTCGGTCACGCAGGATTACCGCGATGTGACGGCAGAGGTTCTGGCGGCGGTCAAGCCGGAGATGACACCGGAGCAGCGGGCACGAGCAATCTCTGCCAGGCAGCAGGAGATTGCGAAGGCGGCGGCAGGCGGGCGCGAGAAGGACGGGATCCGGACGCAGGTGGTCGAGGCGACAGGTGGGTATGAGTATTATCTCTACACTTACCTGACATTGCGGGATGTAAGGCTGGTGTATGCGCCGCCGAAGTCGATCGGCTATTTTGGTGGAGATCCGGACAACTTCGAGTGGCCGCGCCATTGCGGCGATTTCGCGTTTCTGCGGGCGTATGCGGGGCCTGATGGAACGCCGGCGATGTTCAACAAATCGAATGTGCCGTTCAAGCCGAAGAAGTTCCTGACGATCAACGCGAATGGGGTTCGTGAGGGTGATTTCACGATGATCATGGGATATCCGGGGCGAACGATGCGATATCGGGAGTCGTACTCAGTCGACTACAATCAGCGTGTTCAGCTTCCGGCGCAGGTTGCCAGTCTGCGGCAGCAGATCGAGGCGTTGACGCGGCTGGGCGAGACGGATGCAGCGTTGAAGATCCGGCTGGCGGATCAGATCTTTGGTCTGAGCAATTCGCTGAAGAATTTCGAGGGTTCGGTTCTCGGGCTGAAGCGGATGGGGGTAACGGCAAAGAAGCAGGCGGAGGAGGAGTCATTCCGGAAATGGCTCGAAGCCAATCCGGAGATGAAGGCAAAATATGGGACGGTGCTTCCGCAGATTGAAGAGCTTTATCGTGATCTGAATTCGTATGGATTGAAGCAGGGTGTGTTGAACAACCTGTTGAATGCGGGCGATCTGATCAATGTGCTCGAATTCGCGTATGGGCGGGCGCTGGATCAGGCGAAGCCGGTGAGTGAGCGCAGTCCGCAGTTCAGCGAGCTTGCGGTGCAGCGGGTGACGAAGCAGTTGGGAGCGTTGTGGCAGGAGCGTCAGCCGGAGGCAGAGGAAGAGCTGCTGGCCGGAGCGCTGGGACTGGCGGCGAAGTTGCCGGAGGGGCAGCGAATCGCCTTTATCGACAGCCTGTTTGGCGGCAAGAGTGGCGAGGGGCTGCGAAAGGCGGTCGAAGAGTATGCGGCGCGGGCGATTGGTGGAAGCAGATTCAAAAGCCTTGACGATTTGAACGGACTGCTGGGGATGTCGATGGCTGAGTTGAAGGCGGTCGACGACCCGCTGCTGAAGCTGGTCGGCGCGGCATACGATGAAAATC
>JBEIMN010000703.1:0-1926 GCA_040378705.1 Acidobacteriota bacterium | reverse complement strand
GTCTCTCCGCTCCGTTTTATCTCAAAGCGGCTCTGCGCCGGGGACATGCGGACCGGAGGTCCGCGCACCCAGCCCTCGCCTCCGGCCCGCATGTCTTCACCTTTCACAGCGGCCACTGAGCGGCACTCAGCGACACTCAGTAGAAGCACATGCTCAGCCCTGACAGCAGTCTCTCCGCTCCGTTTTATCTCAAAGCGGCTCTGTGCCGGGGACAGGCGGACCGGAGGTCCGCGCACCCAATTGAAGCATGACTCTTAAAATGCGATCGCCCTGAAGCAGCACGTGGATTGTTTCGCATTTTCCAGGTCATGGCGTTGCTTTCACTTTTACTATGCGGCTACAATGATGAGTGGTAGTGTGCACGTTGAACCGTTCCTGGATGGCTGCCTGAATTACTGTTCAGTTGCGATTAAATCCGGAGACGTACGCGACGGGCGGTTCCAGCTATCAGTTTTTCACCAGTATCAAAAACAGGGGGAGGTTCGGGATGACCACAGTAGGGAGAACTCAGCGAATTCTCATGATTTCTGCGCTGACGGTAATGTTCCTGGCCGCGAGTGCCGTGACCGGACTGGCGCAGCACCTTATTTCGACCAGGGCCGGCTTCGTCAACCGAACAGACGGCAAGGTCTATGTCACACGCTTCGGCAACGTCGATGAAGAGCGTGGACGAGCATCACTCGGCACGCAGATGCGACAGGGCGACCAGCTCAGCACCGAGTCCGGCAGCTTTGCAGAGGTACTGCTCACTCCGGGCGCCTACCTGCGTCTGGATCAGAAGAGCACCGTTCGTGCAGTCAACACCGATCTCCAGTCGGTCCAGTTCGAACTGGTCGAAGGCTCGGCGATTCTCGAAGTTGGAGAGGTCGAGCGTCAGGCGCCGCTCCTGATCATCACCCGGCACGGTCAGTTTTATGTCCGTAAAGACGGGCTGCACCGCTTCGATCTGATGGGAGATGCGACCAGGGTCGGAGTTCGGCAGGGAGAGCTCTGGACCGGTTCCCGTGAAGAGGTTCTGGCCGGCAAGGGAACGAAGATTAGTCGTGGCAAGCTGGCACTCTTCAGGGGAGCGGAGCTTCCCCAATTGGCCAAATCCGAGTTGGCTAAACCCGAGTTGGCTAAACCCGAGTTGGCCAAAATAGATCGTGATGCCTTCGACCACTTCGACGTCTGGAGTTTCGGCCGCGCACAGACACTCGTCACCGCCAATAACAGCGCACTCAGCCAGTCGCGCAGCAATAACGCACTCTCCTATGGCTGGTATTTCGATGCCTTCTCCGGCGGGTATACCTTCATTCCGCGAAACGGGATGTTCTGGTCACCATACGGCTTCGGGTTCTTCAACTCCTTCGGCAACTGCTTTACCTGCATGAACGGCCTTTATCGCGGCTATGGTTCGATGTATGGCGGACGTGGGAACGGTGGAGGCCAAACAATTCTGAACCCGAACAACCCGTCAGCGCCGGGAAGGGTAATTACAGGAGTTGACCGGACGCCGATTCAGCGCGAAATCGAGGGGCGGCGGGTCGACCTCGCCCCGCCGATGGACGCCAGTATTGGCGGAAGTCGCGGAATGGGAATGGGCGGAAATATTGGACGGTCGGTATCGATGCAGGAGCCGGTCATCCTTGCCGCTCCAGCGCCATCGCGCGGGGTCGATGCCGGTGCCGGCGGTGCAGCACCTGCCCGCCCGTCAAGAAATTGATGCCAGGCAGTCAGCGTCTGTCAAAGCAAAAAGCGGAAGCCGTCAGAATTGAGATTATTCTGGCGGCTTCCGCTTTTTGGCTTTGATCGTGGACTTCAGGGTTACTCAAGCCAGCCCTCAAAGTGCGCAAACCGCCGAGATCAAATCTCTGGCGGTTCACTTTGCCCCTTCGCCTCATTCCCTTTTTACTGAGGAAGAGCTGGTCGTCGATAATGACAGGT
>JBEIMN010000702.1:0-1932 GCA_040378705.1 Acidobacteriota bacterium | reverse complement strand
TACAGCAAATATTTCTACTTATACTCACTAAAGCGTCATTTCCCCGGGAATTGGTTCATTTCTTGATAACTTTAAATTTTTGGCAAATTTCCGGCACTCAGGAATCTCCATTCGCCTCGGACTATCCGTTGACGATCGACCTTCTATTGTCCAAAATCACCGGGTACGACCATCTATAATTTCACCCAAGGAGAAAGATTTACGTATGAGCAATAAGATCGAGCGATTCACCAGGCTGGTGATCGCCCTCGCTGCCGTCATCACACTCTCATCAGTCGCCAGCGCCCAGGCACCGGCAACCCCGCCGGTCGAGGCCCCAAGCCCGTCTCTGGTCAAAAATGGCAAGTGTTATGAGATCAGAACCTATTACGCCTTCCCCGGCAAACTCGAGGCCCTCCACGCACGCTTCCGCAACCATACGATCAAACTCTTCACCAAGCATGGAATGGAGGTCGTCGGTTTCTGGGGCCCGACCGACAAGGAGAAGGGCGCGGAGAACACACTCGTCTACGTCCTTGCCTATCCCAGCCGTGAGGCTCGTGACAAATCCTGGCTTGCGTTCCGAAATGATCCGGTCTGGCAGACGGTATCCAAGGAGAGCGAAAAGGATGGAAAGCTGGTCGAAAAGGTCGATTCTTCAATTCTTCGATCGACCGACTATGCGCCAGTCAAATAATCGACGAATCATCTCCAGTTGACTGGATAGAGAAAGGGTCGGCCCGTCCTGCGAGCCGACCCTTTTCCACCTTCAGCACAGTCTCCTGACCAGCGTCAGGATCAGAAGCTGAGCCGCATCGAGACCTGACCAGTCCGACTGCCGCCGAGCTCTGACGCCCGGGCACTGGCGATGCGCCCGAACGCGGTGCTGGTGACATTCATCTGCGGGTCGGCAAGATTGGTGTGATTGGTCACGTTGGTGAACGAGACCCCAGCCTCCAGTTTAACCCGCTCTGTCAGATAGAACGACTTGGTCACCCCAAACGAAGAAGAGATCGTCTGCGTCCCGGTCGTGATCGCTCCAGCGTTCGCCGTAATGTCGACTGTCGCCATCACCTGCCCCGTCACGAGCGCCGCGTCGATGCGCAGCGTCTGCCGCGCCACCAGGGCCACTTCAGAGGTGTTGAAGGTCTGGAAACCAGTCGCCGTCACCTCGATCCGGTGGCGCCCCGGCTTCATGTTGACCGCCTCATAATCACCGTTGTCGTTCGACTGCACCGTTCGAACCGTGTTCTCGTCAATGTTGATGATCTTGACCGTCGCCCCCGGAATGACGCTCCCCGTCGTATCGCGGACCGTCCCAAGTATCGTGCCAAAGATCGACTGCGAGACGACTGGCGCAATCAACGTCGTGAGAAAGAGCAATGACAGGATTGGAATCCTTACTCTTTTCATTGAATTCATAATGATCTCCTCGATCGGGTTTGAATTGAATCTGCTGAATGGTTGATGTAAAGAATTGACCCATTTTGAAAAGTGGCCGAACCTGCTGCGGTCTGACCATCTTCACTCTGGCTAGTTTTCTGGCGGTACTTCAGTAAATCAGGCAATACATACAGTTATCCATCCCAATCCATCCCAGGCTCTCATCATCTCCGCCATCAGTCACACCAATGCCAACACGACCAAGGTCGCCGTCTCCCAGAGTCTGGAAAGACTGCTCCATCATCGTGAGCCATAATCTATGCCCGTCTACTGATGAGTCGAGAATATTCCATGAATTGATCTTGCTGACAAGTTAAATTAAGGTAACGTCAGACTTTCCAGCCACGAACGGAGGGGATTAACGACGGCACATCCGTCGCCCGCATTGGCAACACCTGCCGATGAGGACCAGCGGGATCATTTGCTGCCTGAGCCGACGAGGAGACTGTCGGGATAATACTGTTTCGGAGTCCTTCTTCAGCGCACTCAAAAGCGAACTGGCCCTCGATG
>JBEIMN010000701.1:0-1935 GCA_040378705.1 Acidobacteriota bacterium | reverse complement strand
CGGGAACGACGACGATTGGCACGGGCGAGAATCGGCGCCAGACGCTGGCACGGATGATAACGGCTGACCCGCAGTTTGCGCGCGCGGCGGTCAACTACATCTGGGAAGAGCTGATGGTCGAGGGGCTCGTCACACCGTCGAACACCTTCGATCCGGCGCGGCTCGATCCGGCGGCGAAGTTGCCGGCAGGCTGGACACTTCAGCCACACAATCCGGAACTGCTCGAGGCAATGGCGCGTGATTTCCAGCAGAACGGGTTCAACCTTCGACTGCTGATCGGGGCGATCGCGAAATCGACCACCTACCAGCTTTCGTCGAAGTATCCGGGAACGTGGAAACTGGACTATGTTCCATTCTATGCACGCCGGTATACGCGCCGGCTCGACGCGGAGGAGATCCACGACGCGATCGTTCAGGCGACGGGACTGCCGCCGGTCACGACTTATCGTGAGACGGGGAGCACGACCAATGTGACGATCTTCGGTTATCCGATCATCGGCGATGATGGGATGAAGATCCGGGTTGTGAAGTGGGCCAACCAGTTGCCGGAACCCTTCGAGCCTCGGCAGCGTGGTGATGTGCGGAGTTTTCTCGACTCATTCCTGCGCGGAAACCGGGATTCCAACCGGCGGTCGGACGACCCTTCGATTCTTCAGTCACTCAATATGATGAACAACAGCTTCGTCACGACGAAGATTCGTCTCGCGGACCAGGTGACAGCAGAGGGGCAGACTATCCGAAACACCGTCTACCAGATCGTCAACAACACCGCGCTCAGCAATGACCAGGTGATCGAGCAGCTCTTTCTGACGACCCTCTCCCGCTACCCGTCGGCGGCGGAGAAGTCGAAGATTCTGCCCTATTTCAGCACGATGACCAGGCAGGCAGCGATCGAGAGTCTGCAGTGGATATTGCTCAACAAGGTCGACTTCATTTTTAATTACTGAGAGTCCGTCGAAACTGGGCGGCAGAAGTTGGGAGGGTGTCAATGAAGAGAGATTCGAAACACGCGGTAAATTCACCGCTCTTTGGTGGGCCGGCGCTCGGCCGCCGGGACTTCTTCAGAATTGCAGGGACTGGCGTGGCGGGATCATTCATCGTTCCGGCGATGAGGTCTGACGTCTATGCGCTTGGTGGAAGCGAGACACCGAAACTGACGGGCCGGGCACGCAACTGTATATTTATCCACCTTCAGGGAGCGCCAAGCCACGTTGACACCTTTGACCTAAAGGTTGGCTCGTGGACTCCGGCCGATTTTCAACCGGAGAAGATTAGTGGAATCCTCTTTCCGAAGGGGCTCATGCCGGGACTCGCCGCGCATGTCGATAAGATGGCGATTCTGCGCAGCCTGCGCGCGCCGGCGCTCGTCCACTCACTGCAGCAGGTCTGGACGCAGATCGCACGCAATCCGACCTCGCAGATGGGAAAGATCTCCCCGAACATCGGTTCGATCGTCGCGCGTGAGTTCGAAGCGCAGCGTCAGACCCGCCAGAAGCTGCCGGGGTTCATCTCGCTCAATGGCGGAAGTACCGTCAGCGCGGGCTACTTCAACGCACGGTACACCCCGTTCGCCATCACCGCCAGTTCGGGGGGATTGTCCAACCTGACGAATGTCGTTGGCCAGACGACGTTCGAACGTCGCTACACGATGCTGATGGATCTCGACTCATCGCTCCGCACCAACTCCCCGCTTGGCGAATCGATTCTCGATATGGACGGCTTTTACCAGCAGAGCCGGTCGATGATGTACAACCCGGAGGTCGATACGATCTTCAAGTATACCAGTGCCGAATCGACACTTTATGGCAGCAGCGGATTCGGGAATTCCTGCCTGGTCGCGCGAAATCTGCTCAAGGCGGATCAGGGAACACGCTACATCCAGCTCAATCTCGGCGGGTGGGACAATCACACGAACATCTATGCGGCGGGTGGAGG
>JBEIMN010000700.1:0-1942 GCA_040378705.1 Acidobacteriota bacterium | reverse complement strand
GTGGCCAGCGTTGTGTCCGCCCTGATACCGCGTGACCAGATCGAAATGGGGGGCGAGCAGATCGACGATCTTGCCTTTACCCTCATCTCCCCATTGTGCGCCTATGATTGCAAGGTTCATGAGTTCTTTAAATCTTGAGTAATTTAACAGCTAGTAATTTAAGATCCGGAATTTGAACAGCCGGGATTCTGCAGACTGGAACAGTTCCCCGCCCAGCCCGGCAATCGTCATTCTGGTTAGTCTGGCTATCTCTTTTCGAGGTACTTCTCGACAGAGACCGCCGCCTGGACACCATCGGCAACCACGTTCGCGAGCTGATAGATCGGACGAACGCAGAGATCGCCGGCGGCGTAAAGGCCGGGGACATTGGTCTCCATCAGTTCGTTGATTCTGACCCGCCCCTGATCGTCGAGCTCGACCAGATCCTGGCAGAGCCCGGAGTTTGGCAGCCAGCCGATGAAGACAAAGACCGCCTTGACGTCGAGATCCTCGGTCGCGCCGGTTTCCAGGTTTCTGATCCGGATTCCCTCGACCTCCTTCTCGCCATAGATCTCCTCGACCGCGGTATTCCAGATCGGGTTGACCTTCGGGTTGTGGAGGTACTCTTCGATCAGGATCTTCTGCGCCGTGAAGTGATCGCGCCGGTGGATCGATTTGACCTCCGAGGCATAGCGTGTGAGGAACATGCCCTCCTCGACCGCCGAGTTGCCGCCACCAACGACCGCGACCGGCACGTTGCGAAAGAAGGCCCCGTCGCAGGTCGCACAGACACTGACTCCCGAGCCGAAGAGCTTCTCATAGCCCGGCACTTCCAGCTTCCGCGGGCTTCTGCCCATGGCCATAATGACCGAACGCGTGGTGACCGTTGTTCTGTCCCCGAGAAGAATCGTAAAGGTTCCATCCTCGTTCCGGCTCACCCCGTCCGCCCCGGTCCCGATTTTAATCTCGGCCCCGAAACGCTGCGCGTGCTTTAGAAAAGCCTGTGAGAAATCGTAGCCGGAGATGCCATCCGGAAAGCCCGGGTAGTTGTCGATCGCCGCGGAGTAGATGATCTGTCCCCCCGGAACCGCCTTCTCCAAAACCAGCGTCCTGAGCAGCGAGCGCCCGGTGTAGACGGCGGCAGCCAAACCTGTCGGCCCACCCCCGATAATCACGACATCATAATCGGTTGCCATAGCTTCTTTCGTGCCAGTTAAGATCAGTTAATGCTGTTTAATGCCAATAAATACCATTAAATAGTAATTAATATTATTTAATAACAGTTCAGACCGGCCAGTCGTCACCGGACACCGATCCTGGCCAGTTACCCTTTCAGGTAAGCGGGCACTGCCGGCGACTGGTGACGACTGGCGATTCGCTAATTGGATTTGAGCGCTCTTTCGATCATCTCCGCGATTGCGACCTTGGCGTTCGGCGGAATGCCAACAAAGCGCTCGAACTCCTTACCGCCCTTGAAGACGATCAGCGTCGGAATCCCGCGGATACCATACTTCGCCGGACTCTCCTGGTTCTCATCGACATTGAGCTTGAGAAAACTGGCCTTACCCACGAACTGGGCCGCGACCTCATCGACCGTCGGGGCGAGCGTCCGACACGGGCCACACCACTGCGCCCAGAAATCGACCAGCACCGGCTGCTCGGAATTGAGTACCTGCGCCTCCCAAAGGCTGTCGGTTACATTGGCTACAAACTCACTCATCGCTATCTCCTTGATCTTCCTCTCCAAATTGCTGTCATTTCGTCGTAGTTAAGCAGCAAGACACTGTTGATCACGACATTTTTGAATCCCCGCCCTTTCCGCACTGGCGCAGGCCGTTAGCGTTCGCAGGGTTAGCGTTCGCAGGGTTGGCGTTCAAAGACGAATCCACCTTCAAAAACCGGAGCAGTATAGCAGACCACAGCGGGGACATGCACACGATCAGGCCCCGCGCCGAACCGCGAC
>JBEIMN010000699.1:0-1948 GCA_040378705.1 Acidobacteriota bacterium | reverse complement strand
TTGCCAAACTTTGCCAAACTCTCAAAAATAAGGATCAGGTCTGACCGACATGCCAAAACCAATCCGGAAACTGCGCTGGCTAATCGGGGGGATGCTCTTCGCCTCAACCGTCATCAACTATATCGACCGCCAGACACTCTCGATTCTCGCCCCGTTTCTCAAGGAGCAGTACCACTGGACAAACACAGACTATGCGATGCTCGTCATCGCATTTCGCGTCTCATACTCATTCGGGCAGACGCTCTTCGGCAGGATAATGGACCGCGTTGGAACGCTTCGCGGACTGACCGTATCGGTCATCTCCTACTCTGTAATCTCCATGCTTACAGCGTTTGCTCGTGGTTTCTACAGCTTTGCCGGCTTTCGGTTTCTGCTCGGAGCCGGTGAATCTGCCAACTGGCCGGCCGCGACAAAGGCGGTCTCGGAATGGTTCCCACGCCGTGAGCGTGGCCTCGCGACGGCCCTCTTCGATAGTGGTTCATCGATTGGCGCGGCAATCGCCCCGCTGCTGATCATCCCGATCTACCAGCATTACGGCTGGCGACCAGCCTTCATACTTCCCGGAATCCTTGGCTTTATCTGGGTTCTCGGCTGGCGCAAACTTGGCGGTTCTCCTGAAACTCATCCGCTCATCACAGACGAAGAACGCGAGATGCTCCTGACTGATAAAAGGGAATCGGCGCCAATCGAAGAGGTTGTCGGACGGCGACCAGGCTGGGGCGAGCTGCTGCGGCTGCCGCAGACCTGGGGCGTGATCATTGCCCGTTCTTTCACCGATCCGGTCTGGTTCTTCATCACAGACTGGTTTGCCATCTACCTCGTCTCGAAGGGATTCGCCATTGAAAACACGCTCATTGCCTTCTGGATCCCCTTCGTCGCCGCGGATCTTGGCAACTTTGCCGGCGGTGGCGCCTCAAGCCTCCTCATTCGCCGTGGCTGGTCGGTCGAGCGTGCCCGCAAGGCCGTCATCATCTGCGGTGGATTGGGAATGAGCCTCCTTATCCCGACGATCTTCACCTCAAAACTCTTCATGATCGCCGGACTCTTTGCCGTCTCGACTTTTGCCTATGCGGCCTATTCGACCATGGCAATCGTCCTTGCAACCGACCTCTACACAGACGAGGCCGTCGCGACCGTCAGCGGAATGAGCGGCACCGGTGCCGGCATCGGCACCATCGCGTCAACGCTGATCATCGGGTGGGTTGCTGATCGCTACTCGTTTGAACCAATACTCATCTTCGCCAGTCTGATTCCCCTGATTGGAGTCTTTCTGGTCATGCGACTAGTCAGAAATCCGGCAGCAGGCAGCCATCCGCTCCTGAAAAGGATCTGATTCGCCAGAGAAGCCATAGAATGCAGAGGGAACATGGTTATTCGGTCATGAAACTTCTTGCGATCAACCGCGACGCAAAAAGTTTCATGACCAGATAAAGAGAATAATTCTATCAGCGATTGCTACCGTCGTCTCCCGTCGCGCCAACGCCAGAGAAGCAGTCCGGCGATGATGGCGCCAAAGATGAGCGGCAGCTGTTTGTCGGCTCTCACCAGCAGATAATAATGGGCAACCCCGGCTACCGCGATCGCATAGATCACCCGGTGGAGCAATTTCCATCTCCTTCCACCAAGTCGTTTCACCATTCCACGCGTCGACGTGATCGCCAACGGTGTCATTGCCAGAAATGCGAACATGCCAAGAAAGATGAATGGGCGCTGTCGCACATCGCCGAAAATTGCTCCAATATTGAATCCCTTGTCGAACCAAGAGTAGGAGAGCGCGTGCAGGCAGCCATAAAAAAAGGCAAAAAGCCCCGCCATTCTCCGTAACCTGATCAGCACCGCAATCCCGCTCACCTTCATCGTCGGTCTGATCGTCAAAGTCACCGCCACGAAGATCAATGTCAGCATCCCGGTCGTCCTGATCAGATACTCCGGCGGATTGGTTCCAAGC
>JBEIMN010000698.1:0-1949 GCA_040378705.1 Acidobacteriota bacterium | reverse complement strand
TGTCGCCGCGTTCGACTGACGATGGCAGTTTGTTTTATAGTTTGGTCTTCTCAATACCTCTCACAAAAAGGAATTTCAATATGAATACTGATCGTCGTCTATTTCTGAAGCAGTCGGCACTAACCGCGGCAGGGATCGCCCTCGCCGGGGCGGAGTCGATCATTGCCGCGCCGAAGGCGCCATTTGAGATCTCGCTCGCCGAGTGGTCGCTCCACAAGGCGCTCTTCAAGAAGGAGATCGATAATATCAACTTCGCGAAGATCGCCCGGGAGGATTTCGGCATCGGGGCGATCGAGTTCGTCAACTCCTTCTTCAAGGACAAGGCGAAGGACATGACCTACCTCAAAGACCTCAACCAGCGGGCGAAGGATCACGGCGTCGTTCATCACCTGATCATGATCGATGGTGAGGGGGCGCTCGGTGATCCGGATGAGGCAAAGCGGACGCAGGCGGTCGAGAATCATTACCGATGGATCGATGCAGCGAAGTTTCTCGGCTGCAGGATGATCCGCGTCAACGCGCAGAGCCGCGGGACGGCTGAAGAGCAGATGAAGCTCGCCGCCGACGGGCTGCGCCGGCTGACAGAGTATGGCGTGAAGGCGAAGATCGCCGTCGTCGTCGAGAATCACGGCGGACTCTCCTCGAACGGGCAGTGGCTCGCCGGGGTCATGAAGCAGGTCAACCACCCGAACTGCGGGACGCTGCCGGACTTCGGCAACTTCCGGATCTCGAAGGATGAGCAGTATGACCGCTACAAGGGAGTGACAGAGCTCATGCCCTTTGCCAAAGCGGTCAGCGCCAAGACGCACGACTTCGACGAGGCAGGGAACGAGACGGAGATCGATTACCTGAAGATGATGAAGATCGTCGCCGCGGCCGGCTACAAGGGCTGGGTCGGGATCGAGTACGAGGGGAACAAGCTGGGCGAGATGGACGGCATCCGCGCGACGAAGAAGCTCCTTGAAAAGGTCCGCACGGAGATGATGGCGAAGAAATAGTTTCGTGTCGTACTGACAGCGATACGACCGATAGTCCCCGGCTGGAGAGCCTCTCCGGCCGGGGATTTTTCACGTCTCGGCTCCCGTGACCGGGCCAGATTCCCCACTCCGCCGCGCAATTGGAGCCAGTTTGTCGGCGGAGCCTCGCTTTGCTCAGCCTGTAACACGTTTTTTCAATGGCATCTGAATTGCGTTCATCGTTACTGGAAGATTTCGATCAGCGATCTCTGACCAGTCAACGAAAGGAGAATCGAGAGGTCACGTCCAATCACACCCTCAGTCGATATGCAGAAACGGGAGCTTGACGCGTCGCCGAAGGTAAAGTCAGTGCTTGCCGGATTGCGCCGCGAGGCGGAAGAGAAGGGCTGGACCTTCGAGATGGGCTACACGGCGGCGATGGATTTCCGAATTAGTGAAATTACCGGCTTGAAGCCACCAAAGGATTGGAAGAGGCAGGCCACCGAGCAGAACCAGCGGGCGCGCGGCGATTGCGTCGCGACGCTGCCGGCCTTCAACTGGGCCGACAACCATGGTGTAACCGGCATTCGTGATCAGGGCAACTGCGGCAGCTGCTGGGCCTTTGCAACACACGGCGCGTTTGAGGGGAGCTATGCGATCGTTAACCAAACACTGAGCGACAGCTCCGAGCAGGACACGCTCGATTGCAGCGGCGCGGGGAGCTCTGTCAGGGCGGCTGGTGGGCGTTCGACTATCTGATCAGCAAGGGGCAGTGCCAACGATGCCGACTATCTGTATGTCGCGAAGCAGGGAGCCTGAAGGGTGTCCACCGCGAGGTGCGATCCGGAGGAGGCCGCAGGCAAAACGCTGGCCCGACGAACAGAAACCGTATATGAGGCATCAGGACAGGATGAGAAGGCCAATATCTTCAAATTTGCCCCTGTGCTAGTGTCGTCGAGAGGCGATGCGACGAACCGGCAGAAGTCAGCAGAG
>JBEIMN010000697.1:0-1954 GCA_040378705.1 Acidobacteriota bacterium | reverse complement strand
GGCAAGAATCGCTTTTCCGCGATTGATCCAGGCGTCCGAGAGCGCCGTCGTACGCAACGAATTGGCGGCCGTCGCCCGCTGCCCCTCGAAAGTCAGAAAATAGAAGGTCCGGTTCTTGAAGATCGGTCCGCCAAGCGAAAACCCGTACTGGTTGTTACGGATCTTCGGAACACGGCTTCCAGCCGGGGCAACCGGCGACCGCGCGGCGAAATATTCGTTGCGATTGAAATAGTAGAGGCTGCCGTGAAGCTGGTTGCCGCCTGACTTAATGACCAGGTTGACCGCTCCTCCGCTGTTACGGCCAAGCTCGGCAGTCGCTCCGGACTGAACCGAAAACTGGTCGATCGCCTCGACTGGCAGCAAGGTTCCGGCGATTCCTGAAACGCCGCCCTGGTTGACCGCTGAGGCATTCTGGAAGGCGTCGTTGTTGTCCGCGCCGTCGATCTGATAGTTATTGCCGCGCGTCCGGGAACCATTGACCGAACCGGAGATCGTCACGCCGGGCGATAACTGAACCATCTGCCGAAAATCACGCCCGTTGAGCGGAAGATCCTGCACCTGCTTTGGTGCGACGATCCCTGTCAGCGATGTCGAGGTCGTATCGAGCCTCACCACGCTCCCGGCCGATACCTCGACTACCTCGCTCACCTGCGCGACTGAAAGCTGCAGGTCGACGTGCGTGATCTTTGAGACGCTGATTTCGACGTCGTTGACACGCTGCGGCTGGAAGCCCTGGTGCGCAACCTCGATCGTGTAGAATCCAAGCGGCAGCTCCGGCACCGCAAACTCACCGTTGCTGCTTGTCTCTGCGGTGCGAACCGCTGCCGTCGCCCGGCTTGTCAGCTTAACCGTGACTCCCGGAATCGCCGCCCCTGTGTTGTCGGTCACTGTTCCTGAAAGACCACCGCGAAAAGTCTGCCCACCGGCAATCCGCGGAGCAAGCAATAGCAATAGAAGACTCAGTAGCACATAAGCGATCTGCCCGACCGGACGTGGCCGCCGGCACCCGCTGCTGCCGCTGCTAATTGAGTCAAACCGTGTCGTAGTTCCTTCCTTCATAGTTATAAAGACCCCCTGAAATTATTTCTGCTTTTTTGTTCGTAGTGCTTAGCGTTCAGGACTGTCTTGTACCTGTTTATTCAGGTATCTTTGGTATGTATTGCTATTTTATGGTCAGAGCCGAGCCGAAACCCATGCCTTTCTGGTCGTACCCGCAATCCAATCTAAAAACGGTTGGAGAACGGCGCGACGCGCAAAAGCGAGATGCCCTGCGCTAAAGATCAAGCGCAGGGCATCTCAAATCTGACCCGCGACTCTTTAGCAGTTTTTACCGTGGAGCAAGTTGTCCTAAATCGCCACGCAGATTTTCAAAGACGGATTCCACCGGATCGACTGCCGGAACAGTCACATGATGCAACAGCCACTGATGCAACAGCCAGAAAAGCAAAATGCCCCGCACCGTGCAGCGCGAGGCGTTGGAAGAACCCCAGGCTGTTTAGCGCTTTTTTAACGTGGAGCAATTTGCCTTAAATCACCACCGTCTTATCGACGCAGAAAATATACCTACGACTCGGGTACGCTGTCAACACAAATATTCCAGCCGCACCGTTCTGCGCTAAAAGTGATCAGGGATGAGATACCTGATCGTAAAGGCCGATCAATGCCACTGGCCAATGCACCCAGCCAATGCCCCCGGGCAGTCTCGTGATGTCCGGGTGTTTGCCAATAAAAATGTAACCCGGAGATTGTTTTACCTGTCATAATGAGGTGATGAAGAAGTACCACCCACAGCGGATCACTCGATTGATCCTCGCCTCACGGAGGGGCGTCGACTCTTTCCAAACAGAGTTGTCCCTGACGGCCTGCCGCCTGATCAAAAATAAGCTTCATAAAAGGGCCGGAAAGACGGGAGAATCCAATGTCGCCTGAGTACTGGGAAGAGATTGGCCGGCTC
>JBEIMN010000696.1:0-1965 GCA_040378705.1 Acidobacteriota bacterium | reverse complement strand
GCTTGATCACACATCAAATGCAGGCTCCTTAACTTGTCGGGTTTTAAGAGGCCGGGTTTTAAGAGGCCAGGTTTTAAGAGGTGAATCGGCTGATTCATTTGCTCGACCAATTAGTTTAATTTAAAAAAAACAATAAAAAAGGGGATGCCTCATCGGCATCCCCTTTTTTATACACCCGCCGCGATTCGAACGCGGGACCTTCAGCTCCGGAGGCTGACGCTCTATCCAGCTGAGCTACGGGTGCATCGGAACTCTGTCACTATACACCAGGAATCGACGATCCTCAACAAGCTGATCGTCGATTCCCGGCCTGCCTACTCTTTGCGACCAAAAATAATTCGATAAAGGAGCAGCAGAATGACCGCCCCACCGACCGAAAGCACCCACTCATTGGTAACGAAGGGAACGAAACGCCCGAGTCGAAGCCCGATGAGGGCGCCCGCCATTCCGATCAATGCCGTGACGATTATGCCTCCCGGATCCTTGCCTGGCACAAGCACTTTGGCAATTATTCCGACGATCAGTCCGAAGATTGCCGTACCAATCAAATTCATCATCTGATCCTCCATCCGAAATAGTTGGTTGCATCCCGTTGCGGGTTACAAGCTGAGATCGATGCCGGCTCCGATCTATCCTGATAATTCCGGCTTGTAATTCCGGCCGGTATTACAAAATAGATCAGGCATCGGCGCCGTGGCACTTCTTGAACTTCTTGCCCGAGCCGCAGAAACAGGGGTCATTGCGGCCAAGCTTGGGTTCAGTATTGACGACTGTCTTCGGCTTGCTCTCCTCCTCACCAGCTTGTGAGGCGCTGGCATTGGCCTTGGTGAAGGTCATCTGGCCTCGACGTGGGCGGCGCTGCAGCCTCTCTTCAGGCGGCTGCTCGACGGTCAGCTGGAGATGCGAAAGCGCACGCGAGGTCTCAAGATCGACCCGATCGAGCATCTGCTCGAAAAGGTCGAATGACTGCTTCTTGTATTCGACGAGCGGATCCTTCTGGGCGTATCCCATCTGATTGATCCACTCCTTGAGATGGTCGATCGATTGGAGGTGATCCTTCCATTGACCATCGACGATATTGAGGCGAATGATACGTTCGTAGTAACGCATCGCCTCGCTGCCAACCTTCTCTTCCTTTTCCTGGTAGTGTTTTTGGACTGCCTCCCAGATCTTTGAGTCGATCTCTTCTCGTTCGAGCTGATCCGGATCGATGCCTGCATCGTCGAGATCGAGGCCGAACTGGTAGAAGATCTTTGCGCGGAACGCGGTCATATCCCACTGATCCGGCGCATCATCAAGGCTGAGCGATTCGTCGAGAATCATATCGAGCGCGGCACGCGCGATATCCTGGATCTCCTCGTGGTGGTCATTGTGTTCAAGTAACTGGCGGCGCAGGCTGTAGATTGTGCTGCGCTGCTTGTTCATTACGTCGTCGTATTCGAGCAGATGTTTACGGCTGGTGAAGTTGTGCGATTCGACGTTCTTTTGCGCTGCTTCGATCCGCTTGCTGACGAGGTTGGATTCGATCGCGACGCCCTTCTCCATTCCGAGACGTTCCATGATCGCCTTGACCCGGTCACCGGCAAAGATCCGCATCAGATCGTCTTCGAGTGAGAGGTAGAAACGTGATGAGCCGCGATCTCCCTGTCGGCCGGCACGACCGCGAAGCTGATTATCGATTCGTCGTGATTCGTGCCTTTCGGTGCCAATGATGTGGAGTCCGCCGGCGTTGACCACATCATCGTGTTCGGCAATGGTCTGAGGTTTGATCGTCTCCGTCGCTTCAGCGAACTGTTCAGGAGTTGCCTCGTCCGGATTGATCTCCCGTTTCTTGAGCTGCTCGCGGGCAAGGAATTCCGGATTGCCGCCAAGGAGGATGTCTGTACCACGACCTGCCATGTTGGTCGCGATCGTTACCGCTCCGAGCCGGCCAGCCTGGGCAACGATCTCCGCTTCCCGCCCGGC
>JBEIMN010000695.1:0-1969 GCA_040378705.1 Acidobacteriota bacterium | reverse complement strand
GAGATTGCAGAGTTCGGCAAGCGTAATCGGGACTTCGCCGATCGTGACGCACAGGTCCTTGGAGCGAGTACTGACACGCATTACGTCCATCTGGCGTGGCGGAACAACCATGACGATCTGCGCAGCCTGCCTTTTCCGATGCTGGCGGACACGAAGCGTGAGCTTTCGGTCGCGCTCGGAATATTGCACAAGGAGGCTGGCGTGGCATTGCGAGCGACATTTATTGTCGATCCGCAGGGGGTGATCCGCTGGGTTTCGGTCAACGACCTCTCGGTTGGCCGAAATGTCGATGAGACGCTGCGGGTGCTTGACGCGCTGCAGACGGATGAGCTCTGCCCGTGCAACTGGAAGAAGGGTGAAAAGACTCTCGGGTAGATTAATTGGGATAAAAATAGCCCGGTTGGAGAGCAGCTGGCTGGGTTGCACGCCAAAGTGGGAAGGGGCTCGCTCTTCTCACTTTGGCAGTCCGGGGTTCAAGCGAAGATTGCTCAACTTAAAATATTATGATTCAGATAGATAAATTGCGTGACGCATTGCCTGAGCCGGCGAAGGATACGCGGCTCAATCTTCAATCGGTATTGACAGCGAGCTCACTAACGCCGGTGCAGCTTTGGGGAACAGCGGTCGCGGCATCGATTGCGACCCGGAATGCAGAGGTTGCCCACGCCATCGTTACCGATGCTCGTGAAGTGGTCGAACCAAACGTAATCGAGGATGCGAAGGCGGCGGCTTCATTGATGGCGATGAACAATGTCTACTATCGATTTCGCCATATGGTCGGCAAGGAGAGCTACAATACAAAGCCGGCACGGTTGCGAATGAACTGGATGGCGAAACCGCTTGGCAGTAAAGTCGATTTCGAGCTCTACTGTCTGGCGGTCAGCGCGATCAATGGTTGTGAGATGTGCATTCGCTCACACGAGCAGGTGGTGATCGAAGGCGGGCTGAGCGAGGAGCAGGTTCACGACGCGGTGCGCATCGCCGCAACCATCCAGGCGGCGGCCGTCTCGCTGGAGATGGCGGATCTTGGCTGAATCGACTACTTGTTAAATTTTTCGCGGAACTTCGAGACCTTCGGCCGTACGACCATCATGCAATATGGTTGGAATGGATTGGTTCGGTAGTAGTTCTGGTGATAGCCTTCCGCCGGATAGAACTTCGTCAGGGGAAGGATCTCGGTGACAATCGGGTTATTCCACTGGCCGGACGATGTGAGTTGATCGACGAATCCGGTGGCGATGGCCTGTTGGGCCTCGTCGTGGCAGAAGATGACGGATCTGTACTGTGATCCTGAGTCCGCGCCCTGGCGATTGGGAGTGGTTGGATCGTGAATGGTGAAGAAGACGGCGAGGATCTTCTCGAATGAGACGATCTCCGGATCGAAGGTCAGCTGTACGACCTCTGCGTGACCCGTAACCTCGAGACAGACCTGCTGGTAGGTTGGGTTCTCCTCGTGGCCGCCGGCATAGCCGGAGACGACGCGAGTTACACCTTCTAGTTCCTGATAGACCGCTTCGAGGCACCAGAAGCAGCCTCCGCCGAGCGTTGCTTGTTCCAGATTGTTACTCATAAGGTCGATTTTAGCAGTCGTTAGTCTGAATTCAAAACTGTGCAAGGTCGCCGTAGTGGTACTGTGCGAGCGTAACGGCGGTGATGGCCGCAGTCTCAGTCCGAAGTATGCGCGGGCCGAGATGGACCGGGATGAGTCCAGAACTGGTTGCAAGGTCGATTTCGTCGTCGCTCCAGCCGCCTTCGGGCCCAATGACGACGGTCAGTCCGGAATCCTGCACCGCAAGGGGAGGCAGTCCGCGCCCGCTTTTTTCTGACCCACTTTTTTCCGAACCGCTTTTTTCTGACCCAGCTTTTTCCGACCCAGCTTTTTCCGACCCGCCTTTTTCCGAGAAGATCAGGGCCGGCTCGCCTTGCAGGTCACGGCAGAATTGCTGAAATCTGACAGGCTGGTCGATCT
>JBEIMN010000694.1:0-1971 GCA_040378705.1 Acidobacteriota bacterium | reverse complement strand
GGGTGAGACAGAGGCGGAGCTGGCCGGCTTTGCTGCGGCGATGCGCGCACGATGCACCCCGATCGTGACCCGCCACCAATCGTTCATCGATACCTGCGGGACGGGGGGAAGTCCGGCCAAGACTTTTAATATCTCGACGGCGGCGGCCTTTGTCGTCGCTGCGGCCGGAGTGCCGGTCGCCAAGCACGGTAATGTCGGGGTGACGAGCCGGGCCGGCAGCGCAGACGTTCTGCGCGCCCTTGGCGTGCGGGTCGATCTGCCGGCGGAGAGGGTGGCGGAGATCTTCGATCAGCTTGGAGTCTGTTTTATGATGGCGCCGCTCCATCACCAGGCAACGAAGAAGGTTGGGGGAGTCCGGCGCGAACTTGGAATCCGGACGATCTTCAATCTGCTCGGACCGCTGACCAACCCGGCTGGTGCGCCGTTCCAGCTTCTTGGCGTATCCAATGGCCCGGCACACGAAAAGGTAGCGCGTGCCCTCCACCGGCTTGGTGTCCGCCGTGCCTGGGTCGTTCGTGGTGATGACGGGCTCGACGAGATTTCACTTGCCACCACCACGACTGTCTTCGAGGTCTCATCGGCCAGTAGCGAGGGGCCGCGTCGTTTCGTCTTCGATCCGGAGGCTTACGGCATCGAACGACGGCCGATGGATCGCCTCCGGGGTGGCTCGGCGGAGGAGAACGCCGGAATTGTCCGAGCCATCCTCACCGGGGAGCGGCGCGATGAGGCGCTCGACCTGGTTCTGATCAATGCGGCGGCGGCGTTGCTGATTGCCGGCGCCGCGACAGACTTTTCGCGCGCCCTTGAGCTCGCACGTCAGAGTGTCACAGACGGTGGCGCCTGGGCGAGACTTGAGGCACTTCGAATTGCCAGTCACCAGTAGTCACCAATAGTCGGCAATATCAATGATTCAAAATGGAGATGGGTTGGGGCATCGGATCGTTGTAACCCGATAGAGAGAAACCATGCAGGATATTCTTGATCGTATCGTCGAGCGAAAACGTGAGCGCCTTGATGTTGCCAGGCAGGCAGTGCCGATCGAAGCGCTGCTTGCACCGCCAGAGGTGCGGCCGCAACGCGGGCGGTTTGAGATGGCTCTTCGTTCCGCCGGCGTCAACATCATCGCCGAAATAAAGCGGCGCTCCCCTTCAAAAGGGGTCATTCGTGAAAATTTCGATCCGGTCAGCATCGCCCGCGCCTACACTGAAAATGGTGCGCGGGCCATCTCCTGCCTGACCGAGGAGGATTTTTTCGATGGTTCGCTCGATTTTCTGCGCGCGGTGCGGGCCGTTTCGCCACTCCCGCTGCTGCGAAAGGATTTCATCTTTGATCGATACCAGATCTATGAGGCCTGGCACGCCGGGGCCGATGCGATACTCCTGATTGCGGCCATGCTGACGCCATCCCAGTTCAATGATCTGCTTCTCGAGGCCTATTCGCTCGATCTCGACGTATTGGTCGAGGTTCATGACTTCGCTGAGATGGAGATGGTCCTCGCTTTCGAGACACGAATCCTGGGGATCAATAATCGCAACCTCCGAACCTTCGCGACGACACTCCAGACCTCGCTCGATCTGGCCGCGGCCCTGCCCGCGACGCTGACACTGGTGAGCGAGAGCGGTATCCGGAGTCGCGCCGACATCGAGTTGCTCCGTAACGCCGGCTTCAGCGCCTTTCTGATCGGCGAGGAGCTCATGCGCGCGGCCGACGAGGGCGCAGCACTTGCCGCGCTGGTGAGCGAATGAGCGACGTTCGGCTCAAGGTCTGCGGGATAACCTCGGCTGACGATGCCGCAAAGGCGGTTGAGTCCGGCGCAATCTACCTTGGATTCAACTTCTACCCGCCAAGTCCGCGCTACATCGCGCCGGAGCTGGCGCGGCGAATCGTTGATCTCCTCCCGGAAGGGGTGATCCCGGTCGGCGTCTTCGTCAATGAGCCGCATCCGGACGACGTCAACCGCATCATGGAGTG
>JBEIMN010000693.1:0-1977 GCA_040378705.1 Acidobacteriota bacterium | reverse complement strand
TCCCTGCCAAGGGTGCCTATTTGGCGTCGAATGCGGCTTTGAGGCGTGGTTCGACAATCTGTCCCTGATGAACGGCACAGGCCGATCCGATTATATCGTCATTGAAGTCGAGGTTGATCTGCCCATCCCTGATCAGTATTGACAGAAATGATGTCAGATTTCGTGAATAGAGCTGGCTGGCGTGGAGAGGAACCGTCGCCGCCAGATTGAGGGGGGCGACTATCCTGACACCGTTGATCTCGACATCTTCGCCCGGTCTGGTGAGCGAGCAGTTACCACCCGTTGAGCCGGCGAGATCGATGATCATCGAGCCTCGCTTCATCGCGGCAACCGCCTTTTCGGTGATCAGAATCGGAGCGCGTTTGCCGGGGACCTGGGCCGAGGTCACGATGCAGTCTGTCTGAGCCGCCTGCCTGGCGATGAGGTCGCGGCTTCGGTCCATAACCTCTTCGGTCACTTCGCGTGCGTAACCACCGGCGTCCTCAGCCTGTACGCCGCCCATGTCGATCTCGAGGAACTTGGCGCCAAGCGAGCGAACGGCTTCACCGGCCGCCGCGCGAACATCGAACCCCTCGACGATCGCCCCCAAACGACGTGCGGTGGCGATGGCCTGAAGTCCGGCGACGCCGGCACCGAGGACCAGCACCTTTGCCGGTGGCACCGTACCAGCGGCAGTCGTCAGCATCGGAAACATGCGCGGCATCCGCTCGGCGGCAATCAGAACCGCCTTGTAGCCGACGATTGTCGCCATGGACGAAAGTCCATCCATCGACTGCGCTCTGGTCGATCGTGGAATGAGCTCAATCGCAAAGGCGGTCAGTCCCCCGGCGACGAACTCTGCCATCTTCTGTGGCTCATCAAGCGGTCGAAGAAATGCGGTCACGATCGCCCCACTCTTCAGGCTCTTCAGATCTCCATCCGCCGGTCGGTTGACTGCCAAAAGAATATCTGTCGACGCAATCAGCGCGGCACGATCACCCGATATCGTCGCACCAGCGGTCTCGTAATCGGAATCGTTGATGCTTGCGGCCAGTCCGGCACCTCTCTCAATGGCGACCACGACGTTCATTGCCACCAGCTTCTTGACCGATTCCGGAACCAGCGCAACCCTCGATTCATTCGGATCTGTCTCTTTTAGTACTGTGATTTGCATGGCGTTCTTCACAATCAGTCTAGGAACTTACGTTAATAGCCCGGCAGCAGAACCTTATGGCTATACTGCCGCCTGGCTCCACTTCCACTGTTAATTAATCCCGAACCAGTGCGACTCAACTATACGTCGAGTTGTAAAAAAACACAAAGATTTGTGAAAATTTCGCAACAAAACTATATCGGGCGAGGCGCGGCCCGACCGAGCAAAATATGAATGGCAACCAGGCCGATTCCAATTCCACCGGCAATCCAGACCTGCTGCGAGAGCGCGACGGCGGAAAAGAAGAGAACGATGCTCACGCCAACGATCAGAGAGAGGCGATTTTCCGAGCGTGGTCGCGGAATAACCAGAAAAATGATGAGACTGACGACAAACCAGCCGATGAAGTTGTGAAGGGGGACGCCGTAGTAGCGGCCTGTCTCAACCCAGCGCCAGTACTGGAGCTGGTTGGCGGCGAGCGGATCGATCACCAGGTCAATGGCTGTCATCCAGCCGGCAGAGAGGATGGCGGCAGTTGCCCTGTTGAGACGGAACGGCATAAAGAGGTGTCCGGCATAGGCGACAAGCACCATCCAGGCACTGAGCATGACCACTGGCACGTCGAGCAGGTGCGGGATCAGAACGTCCGTGTACCGATATGGACTGAAGATAAAGCCATAGCGGACACCCAGAATCTCGGCAAGAAAGCCGATCCCGGCGGCCGCGAGCAGCCCGGCGACCTCATTCCGCCGCGCGGTGAGGATGACGATCATTCCGGCCAGGAGAAGGAAGAGCGAAGCCGCCCAGGGAGCGTCAAGCGGTGGACGACCAATCAGTACGTAGTG
>JBEIMN010000692.1:0-1979 GCA_040378705.1 Acidobacteriota bacterium | reverse complement strand
GCAGGTGCTGCGGCAATCCGAACCACTTCTAAAAAAATATCGACTCCGTGCCGGCATCGAAAATCACAAGGACTGGCTGGCCGATGAATTGGTCGAGATCCTGAAGAGTGTCAGCAGCCCGCATCTTGGCGCCTGCATCGATTTCGGCAACAACCTCTCCCTGCTCGAAGATTCGCTTGAGGTCGTCCGGAAGCTCGCGCCGTATGTCGTGACAACGCACCTCAAGGATATGGCACTGCGTCCGATTGCCGACGGTTTCGAGCTCTCCGAGGTTCGTCTTGGCGAAGGCATCACTCCGCTCGCCGAGATCATCACCATCCTGCGCCGCGTTCGGCGGGATGTGCCGATCGTCCTTGAGATGATCACACGCGACCCACTCAACGTGCCTTTCCGGACCGATCGTTACTGGGCGACCTATCCGGCACGCGATGCCTCGCGTATCGAGCGATTCGAGCGGACTGTCCTTGCCAAAGCGTCGACGCGCCCTCTCCCGCGCGTCTCCGATCTCACCGCCGATCAGGCGCTCGCGTTGGAGAATGACAACCTGCGCCGCTGCTCTGAATACGCACTGACAGTGCTTAAAGTCTGAAACCTGATCAAACATGAAACTACACGATAATACTGACCGCAACATCTTCGACTTTTTCAAAATCGACGGCCGCCGTGCACTCGTTACCGGCGGCAACAAGGGGCTTGGCCGCGTTATGGCCGAGGCACTTGCAGAGGCCGGCGCCGATGTCGCCATCGCCAGCCGAACCCTTGCTGATTGCCAGTCTGCGGCCACCGCGATCTCCGCTGCAACCGGTCGTCGTACCATTGCCTTTGCCGCCGATATGACGGTCGCCGCCGATATCGAACGACTAAAGAACAACCTCGACGCAGAGTTTGGCCCGATCGATATTCTCATCAACAATGCCGGCATCAATATTCGTGGTTCGATCCAGGATCTCGCGGAGAGCGACTGGGACGCGGTCATCGACGCCAACGTCAAGGGGCCCTTTCTCTGCTCGCGCGCCTTCGGTCCGGCGATGGCCGAACGCGGCTGGGGTCGCGTCATCAACCTCGGTTCGATCATGTCTGTGATCTCAATGGCCGGGCGCTCCCCCTACGCGTCATCAAAGGCGGCAATCCTTGGTCTGACCCGCACGCTCGCTCTCGAATGGGCGACCCGTGGCGTGACCGTCAATGCGATCTGCCCCGGCCCCTTCGCGACCGATATGAATCGCCAGCTTCTCAATGATCCGGCCAGGTACCAGGACTTCGTCTCCCGGATCCCGATGGCCCGCTGGGGCGAGCTCCACGAGATCGTCGGAACAACTGTCTTCCTCGCTTCGGACGCGTCATCCTTCGTTACCGGAAGTACGGTCTTCATCGATGGTGGATGGACCGCCCAGTAGCTCATATACCGTTACCCTGGGTGCGCGATGTCTTCAAGTGTCACCGCACCAATTAATCTCAAAGCGGCTCTGCGCCGGGGCATGCGGACCGGAGGTCCGCGCACCCAGCCCACGCACCCAGAAGCCTCACTCCGCTGCTCAGAATTGCTGTCATTGGAGGCTCGGTGCAACCTTTCGTGAGGACCATTGTCGCCTTCGTGTGGTCGACGCGACCAAAAATATGTCGACGTTGCATGGCGATTGGTGTGACTTCACAAAAGCCCTGGGCTGATCCACGTATGATCCGCCTGTGATTCGGGCTTTAATTGACTTTGAAACAGCACGGTTGCATCATCTGACCGCGCTGGGGTGTTCGCGAAAATGGTGAGGTTGGTGTTACTGGAAACACACGAACCGGTGTTGGCGCTGAAAAGTCATACTTCGGCGAGCCCAAGGAGGTAAACTATGGCTTCAGATCAGCGACGGAGACGACTATGAAACGAAAATTGATTCTTCTGATTATCGCGCCACTTCTGCTGTCGGTCGGCTGGTGGCTCGATCCTGTCTCACCGGTCGTCGCGCGACAGGCAGTGGCAGGACAGG
>JBEIMN010000691.1:0-1984 GCA_040378705.1 Acidobacteriota bacterium | reverse complement strand
GCCCCTGCTCATGCTTGAGCGGGTTACGGATCAGTGTTCCGATATCCTGAATCAGGCTTCCCCCGCGGGAGACATTGAGCGATTGCATCCCAAAACAGATCCCGAGCACCGGCTTGCCGGACTCTTCGGCGATATCGAGCAGCAGCATATCGGTCCGGTCACGCTCCGGAAAGACATCGCCAAGCCGCGGTAACGGCTCTTCACCATAATAGTCAGGGTCGAGGTCGCTGCTGCTGCCCGAAAGCAGAATGGCATCGAGCCGGGCCATCAACCCTTCGAGGTATGAACGCTGCGGGATGAGCGGAATCAGCACCGGAACACCACCAGCGACCTCGATCGCCTCAGCATAGTCACGGCGCGAGCGAAAGGAGTCGCCCTCGCCCGGCTGGGTCGTGATCCCGATCAATGGCCTGTTCGATGATGATTTCGCCATCCGCTAAATCCCTCTATTGCCCGGCTTCGACCCCGCAGAACTCTTTGTCACCGCCCTGGCGACATAATGGAATACAGCTGCCCGATCAACCAGCCAGGCACCGTTGAAAATCCGGAGTCAAACCGATTCCTGGACCAGTCTACGAGGTATCGAAAGGCTTGTCAAAATGGAAGGCTAAACGGGGCCAGCATCCTGCCTGCCACCGCCAGTCCCGGTTTTCAGGAGAGCGGTGGCCCAGGATCGAGGCGGTAATCGTGGGGACTGGCCAAATCCGGGCTATTCGTAGCTAAGGGCATCGATCGGATCCTGCGACGCCGCACGGAGTGCCGGATAGAGCGCCCCAACGGCGCCACTCACCATGCCGGCGAGGGAGGCGAGCAGCATCGAATCGGGTTCAAGATCGATATTGAGATTGAAGTACCTGACGAGCAGAAAACGGGCGAGTATCGAGACGCCCAAACCTCCGCCAACCCCAAGCAGGCTGATCAGCAGCGCCTCTTTCTCGAATGTCCAGGCAATCCAGGCCTTCGAGGCCCCGAGAGATTTCAGAATGCCGATCTGGCGCGTCCGCTCCGAGACCGAGGTGTACATCGTCAACAGAATCACGAGCAGACTGATCACGATCGCCAGCCCGCGGACAACATTCAGAAAAATGTTGAATCCAGTGAAACCATTGGTGAAAAGTGTCGGCAGGTCGCGGGTGAAGAGAATCCGATACTCCGGGAAAGCGGCCATTATTCGCTGCGCGACGGCCTCCTGCTCGGCTGGAACCAGACATTTGACGAAGATCATCGAGCACTTGTCCTCCGCCCCGAGGATCTCCTGAAGGGTGGCGAGCGGGATCTTGATCCGTGCCCCGCTCTCCGGCTCGTAGACGCCGACAATCTTCAATTCACGCCCGACCACCTTGATTCTGTCTCCGGGCCCAACCTTGTTGTTATGCGCATACTTGCTGTCGACGATCGCGACGTCGCCATTCGCCGGCAGTGGCTCTCCGACAGTGATGTGGAGGTTGGAGGCGGCGGTGAAACCCGGAAAATCTATGCCGTCGATCTGCTGCAATCCAAGCCCGTTTGTCCCGCCCATCTCGAGATGCTGACCCACCGGGGTGGCGGTGGCAACTCCCGGAATCGAGAGAACGCTTGCGACATTGCGAACCGGTATCGACATATCGGCCGAGGTCATCGAGAGTCCCTGTCCTCCCTGACGAAGCATGAGTTCGACGCCGACATTGGCGTCCCGATTCGCGCGCTCCTTCAACGCACCACGAACCAGACCGACGGTCAGGACGACCAGGATTACGCCAATCGCCACTCCGAAGATGCTGACCGCTGTCCGCGCCGGATGATGACTCAAATTTGAGGAGACAAGACTATTCATTGATAGATTCCAATACCGACAAACCAGATGAAAATGGCGCTCGCGACCACCCGGCGGTTGTTATTAATTGATTAATAAACCAATGCGGGTGGCCCGACGGAAAGTGCCACCAGCTCACTCCCCGAGCAGTTGGCGAACCACTCCGGGGACGGCGAGCAGCGCCTCCGACAG
>JBEIMN010000690.1:0-1991 GCA_040378705.1 Acidobacteriota bacterium | reverse complement strand
GTTGCGGTTCTTGGAACACCCTTGCCGGTCGGGCAGATTCGGACGGTAGCGAGTGGGATGGGCCAGGGCTCAAACGCGATTGCGGTCAATCCGTCCGATGGCTCGATTATGGTTGCCGACGCGACCACCGGAGCCAACCGGGTATTGCGGATCGATTCGACCGGCGCAGTGACGACATTTGCCGGAGTCGGCGGGCCCTCGCTATCGACAGATCCATTCAATCCGGGATCGGCGCTGTCAGTCAAGCTGCTGCTGCCGCGTGCCCTCAAGTTTGAGCCGACGGGCAATCTGCTGATCTCCGATACCGGGCACGGACGTATCATTCGAGTCGACAGTTCGGGCACGGCATCACTCTACTATCAATTCGGAGTTGGAACCAACAGTCCCAATCCCTATCCTTCCGGGTTGGCGCTCTTTGCCGGGAATGTTTTTACCGCCAATGGAAACCAGCAGACGGTGACGCGGATCAGTCAGACGACCAGCGTGGTCGTCGCCGGGTCGCCGGGGCTGGCCTGTGACTATTCGACTACGACCTGTGGAGATGGTGCGGCTGGAGCATTGTCAGGACTCTACGTGCTCAACTCGACGGCGGACACCCCGCTCGCCTCGATCGAGGCCGATTCAGCCGGGCTCTTCATTGCCGATCAGGGAACGGTCAAGAAAGGGCGCGTTCGGTATCTCAATCTGAGCGGGACGGCGGTTACCGTCGCCGGGACGACCATTGCGCCAGGGGCGATCGACACAATCGCTGGCAACGGGCTCGAGTATCCCTACGATGGCGGGCTGGCGACAAGTTCGACCTTCTCGTCGCCGACCGGAGTCGCGGTTGACGCTGCGGGCAATCTCTGGATCACTGATACGCTTACCTCGCTTCTTCGTTACGTCAATCGTGGCGCGACGGATGTGACGATCTTCCCGGGGACGGCCTCGGCGCGGGTCGTCCCGGCAGGTGCGATCATCACGATCAATCGGACTCGAACGGGTGGTCAGGCTGACGGGCCGGTGATCAGTTCGGGATTTGCCGATCCGCAGGGAATATTCGCTGCCAGTCAGGGGATCTATGTCGTCGATTCGAAAGCCGGACCAGCAGTGCCGCCCGGCTCAGCCTCAGCCAGACGGACAAGCGTTGTCAGGTTTATCAATACCAGTTCGAGCGCCGTCACCTTTTATCCGGGATCGGGTTCACCGGTCATCGTCGCGCCGGGAAACATTGCTAAAATTATTGGAGGCGGCGAGGGCGTGAAGGGTGACGGAGGAGCGGCATTGAGCGCGGTTCTGGTTGGGGCGTCTGATGTCGTTGTGACCTCAAACGGAACGATATATGTGACCGATGTCGGCCAGAAATCGGTGCGAAAGGTTCTGCCAACTACCGGAATCATCTCGAGTCTCTCGATCCCCTCGGCGCAGTATACCGGACTGGGGCTCGATTCGACCGGACGGCTCCATATTGCCAATTATGATGGTAACCTCGTCCTGCGCGAGACTGCCGCCGGTAGCGGATCGTTTGCCACGCTCGCGAGCAGCCTGACGCGGGCACGTGACGTTGCGGTTGATGCGAATGGGACTGCTTATGTAACGGTCTCGCCTGCGGCTCGTGCCGCCGGTAATCACCAGATTGTGCAGGTGACCGCGGCCGGTGCGGCGACGGTGATCGCCGGAGGGACGCCGGGATTCAGCGGGGATGGTGGGCCGTCCTCATCGGCGCAGATCCGAATCTCCCCGTCGGAGCTGATCGTAGGCAGCGGGACGATCAACCAGTTGCCGGAGACGGTCTCGATCGTCAGCGGCCAGAACGGTGAGGTTATCTTTACCGACAGTAACAACAACCGGGTTCGACGCCTCACGCAGAGCGCGGTTCTCTGCCAGAAGAGCGGGACGATTGTCATTGCCGGGATCAATCCGGTGCCGCAGTTGACGACGATCTCACCGTCGACGGCGCTCCAGAACAGCGGCGCCTTCACCTTGACGGTCAATGGGTCAAACTTTGTTGC
>JBEIMN010000689.1:0-1992 GCA_040378705.1 Acidobacteriota bacterium | reverse complement strand
CATCGATGGAAACTCACGCCGGGCCATCTCCAACCCCCCACGGCGCGAAAATCTTTTCGACAGTGACCCGCGGTTCTCGCCCGACGGCCGATCGCTCGCCTTCGTCCGCTGGTCGAGCAATGTCATCGGAGATCTGTTTGTGACCGATCTCACTGATAACAGTATCCGTCAACTCACCTTTGATCGTCGCGAAATACCGGCAATTCAATGGACTTCAGACGGACGTGAGATACTCTTTATCTCCAACCGAACCGATAATCACCGAATGTGGCGGATCCCCGTGAAGGGCGGTCAACCAATTCCTGTCAATGGAATTCTTGGTGAGGTAAGCCGGTTCTCACTCTCCCCAAAAGACGACAGCATCGCCTATACACAGCGCTTCTTTGACACCAATATCCTGATCAACCGGTTACCGGCGCGTAGCCAGGGGATGGTCACCGTACCTGCCGATTTCGCGCAAATCAACGACAGCCGATTTGCGCCGTGTTTGATCGTTTCGACGAGGTCCGATGACTCTCCACAGTTCTCTCCCGATGGATCAAAAGTTGCCTTTATGTCCGGCCGTTCCGGATTCGACGAGATCTGGATTGCCAACTCCGACTGCTCGAATCCAAGCCAACTGACAACCTTCAGGCTGGGCGGTATCGGCAGTCCACGGTGGTCCCCCGACGGGACGCGCATCGTCTTCGACCGCCATGTCGACGGGCAGCCTGACATCTTTACGATCGACGTCAATACGAGAAAGTTCAACCAGCTCACTGATAAACGTGGTCTCGACTATCTGCCAGCCTGGTCGAACGATGGAAAATGGATCTACTTCCGGTCTGAAATGGGAACCTTCGCCCAGATATGGAAGGTACTGGCGGATGGCGGTGAGCCAATCCAGCTGACACAGCGCGGAGGACGCGAATCGTGGGAGTCCTTTGACGGCCGGTTCCTTTACTACACCAGACTCGACTTCCTATGGTCCAAGGATCTGTTGACTGGTATCGAGCAACCGATCACGGAGATGAACAACATTCCGGTCGGACGCTATTGGACCGTCACACGATCTGCAATCTATTACATTACGCGCGAACTGGGAGGCAAGACCAGGGTCCACCGTTTCGATCTCAAAACCCGCCAAATCTCGACGATCTTGGAACTTGACGGATCTCCGGCAAGATACGTCCCCGGACTCTCGATCTCCGCCGACGAGAGCCGCATCGCGATAAGCCTGATAAACTACCAGACTAACGATATCTCACTGGTCACCGGCTGGCGGTGACAGTAAAGTATGGAATTTAGAGCATGGCCCATACGCCATGCTCGGCAGTTTGAGCAGCAATCGAGGTTTCATCGGATGCCATCTTCAAAACAGCCAAAGTAACCTGCCATCAACTCACGCTTCTCGTCCGCCGTCGCGACGCGATCGGGCGTCGGAAGTGCGCCAACCTGGATCAAAACGACCAGGATGCGGACGCCCCCATCATTCATCAATCCTAAACAACTCCCCGGTGACTGAAAACCGTTCACTTGACAGATTGGTCCTGAAAGTTGATTAATTGGATTTATGGTGTTGAACAGAAAGCTTAAACCTCTGAGCCATCGCGGCAACTTCTGAATGTTCACTGTTGAGAAGGTCGGCCTGGCGACTGGGCGGCAGCATTCTCCAGAAACGGAGAAAATGGCACCTCCACCACTCTCAGAAATTGAGCCGCTCCAGTTTTAATGCCAGTTTTACTTAACGACAATTTTTGACTGGATGATTTAGCCCACAACACCCATGACTTTTTCTGGTATTCTTTGTTGCCGCCACCTCTTTCGAGGATGATGGACGACATTGAGACATCGATAGTTGATGACAACGCCACAAATAAAAACTTATCAATTCGAATCATACTCCCTCGAAGTTGAAGACAGACGAATTCTGAAAGATGGAGTTGTCATCCCATTTACCAAAAAGAGATTCGAAATACTCCTGATCCTGATCGAAAATGCGGGCCAGATTGT
>JBEIMN010000688.1:0-1997 GCA_040378705.1 Acidobacteriota bacterium | reverse complement strand
CTATCAGGCGGTGGAGAGTGTCGTCAGGCACATCCGGGAGCGGCGTGGGCCTGCGTTACTGCACGCGCACGTGACGCGCCCCTATTCCCACTCCCAATCTGATGACGAGACGATGTACCGGACAGAGGAGGAGCGGCAGCTCGACGCACGCCGCGATCCACTGCTGCGGCTCGAAGAGTTGCTTCTCAAAGATGGGGTGGCGACGCCGGCTGAATTAAAAAAGATCAGAGATGAGGCGGACGCGGAGATCAACGAGGCGACCGACCGTGTGCTCGATGTTCCGCAGCCATCGCGTCAGACCGCGCTTGAATTTGTCTATTCGCCAGACGTCGATCCGACCGCGGCCAGCTTCGATACGGAAGATCAGGCACGCTTTTCAGGAGCCGATCTGACGATGGTCGATTTGATCAACCGGTGCCTCCACGAGGAGATGTCGCGTGATCCGCGAATCGTCGTTCTTGGCGAGGACGTTGCAGACGTCAGCCGGGCGGAGAACCTCGCGAAGGTGAAGGGAAAGGGCGGCGTCTTCAAGGTTACGTCGAACCTGCAACGAAAGTTTGGGAGCGATCGCGTCTTCAATACTCCGCTTGCCGAAGCGAACATTGTTGGGCGGTCGATGGGAATGGCGATTCGTGGGCTGAAGCCGGTGGCCGAGATCCAGTTCTTCGACTACATCTGGCCGGCATTTATGCAGATGCGAAACGAGATCGCGGTTCTGCGCTGGCGTTCAAACAACAACTGGAAAGCGCCGATGGTCGTCAGGGCTCCGATTGGCGGCTATCTCAAGGGCGGATCGATCTATCACAGCCAGTCGGGAGTGTCGCTCTTCACGGCGATTCCGGGATGGCGTGTCGTTCTGCCGTCGACGGCACTCGACGCCTATGGTCTCTTACGGACGGCGATTCGATGCGATGATCCGGTTCTTTTCCTTGAGCATAAACACCTCTACCGTCAAACCTACAACAAGGGACAGTATCCGGGTGAGGATTTCTCGATCCCATTTGGAAAGGCGCGAGTAGTTCGTGAGGGGACAGATCTGACTATCGTCACCTATGGCGCGCTGGTTCAGCGGTCGCTGGTCGCCGCCGGTCAGGTCGAGCAGGAGCTCGGGCTGCGGGTCGAGGTGCTCGATCTTCGCTCGCTCAATCCCTATGACTGGGCGGCAATCGAGGAGAGCGTCCGGAAGACGAGCCGGGTAATTGTCGCCTATGAGGATCCGATCTCCTGGGGCTATGGCGCGGAGTTGGCGGCGCGAATATCCTCCGAGCTCTTCGAATATCTCGATGCGCCGGTCAGGCGCGTCGCCGCGCTCGACTCTTTTGTTGCGTACGCACCGGAGGTCGAGGACGCGATTCTTCCCCAGACAGAGGATCTGCTCAGGGCGATCAGGGATCTGGCAGCATATTAAAATATAATTGCTGGTCGCTGGTGATGCCGGTAATCCCGGTAATGCCCATAATTAAAGCTCATGAATCCGACCATCTTCAGTATTCATCTTGGCGAACAGAAGGGGGGCGGCAAGCCGCCGATCCCGGCCGGCGAACTGGTCGCCGACCATGGGCTGCGCGGGGATCGTCATGCGGGTCGGGATCCGCAGCGTCAGGTGAGTCTCTTCTCGGAGGAGGTGCGGCGGGGCCTCGAGCGGGAAGGCTATGATGTTCCCCCCGAGTCACTGAGCGCCAATCTTCTGACACTCGGACTTCCACTCGATCAGCTCCCGCCCGGGACACGGCTCCGAATCGGTGAGGCAGAGCTGGAGCTGACTGAACAGCGGCTGCCCTGCCGCTCGATTACCCGGATCGACTATCACCTTCCGAAGCTCCTCGCCGGGCAGTGTGGCCAGTTGGCGCGCGTGATGAGGGGCGGCGTCATCCATCCCGGTGACCTGATCGAAGTTCTCCCCTGCTCCTGAATCCGCGTCAGTTTCGCAGGGACTGGCCACCACTGGGCCTTTGTCGGCCAGTCGGATAATGGCATCTTTCCTCTTTTCAGCCTCG
>JBEIMN010000687.1:0-1998 GCA_040378705.1 Acidobacteriota bacterium | reverse complement strand
GCATCTCGCTGCACTTCGTTTCAGATGGAATCACTGGTCAGTTAGAGGCCCTTCGCCTCAATCCATAACCAGCAATTTATACGTATAGCGTTTTTTCGCTTTTCCGCAGATGTGTGTCAATATCTGTCTGATTTTTTGAAGCTTCCGATGTGGATGCCAGTTGCCGGACTGGCCCGGTCTCTCTGGTTAATCCGGTCAATCTCCCTGCTAATCGGCCTAATTACGGCGCGATGAGCCAGGAAGGGAACCGGGCTTGCTGATTCAGCTCGCTCAGTTACGGTTTAATCGTCAGGCTGGCCGATCAGGTTTCTATCTCTATTAGTTTTTATTAGTTTCTACTAATTTCTACTAGTTGATCGCCTCAGTCCCATCGGTACTGAAGTCTATGGAGGGCACTAGCTCATGTTTGATACGCTCGTAGAGTCATCCACGCACGGCAAGCAGACCGCCAGAATGGGTGGGATCGTACTGGCAACGGCGACAGTCTTCATTGCGATAGTCTTTACCGCCGTTGTCTACATGATTCTCAATACCCAGTCCGGGTTGATGGGTGCGCTGGACGTGACGACGATGATCGCGCCGCCACCACCACCGGCTGCGCCACCACCACCCGCACAGCAGACCGTTGCCCGGGTGATTCCTGAGATCACGACTTTTACCCCGCCAACCAAGCCACCCGAGAAGATTCCGGATCCGACGTCAGTTCAGTCGCGACCAGTCGTCTCAGCCGGCTTTACTGGTGTTCCGGGCGGTGTCCCGGGTGGGGTAGTCGGTGGAGTCCCTGGCGGAGTCGCCGGTGGAAGCGGTGATGCACCGCCACCGCCACCGCCACCACCACCACCGAAACCGGAGGCCACCCCGCCGCCGCCGCCCAAGCAGATCAAGGTCTCTGGCGGTGTGCTGCAAGGAAGTGCGCTCCGTCGCGTTCAGCCTCAGTACCCACCGATCGCAAAGGCTGCCCGTGCCGCCGGAGCCGTTCAGGTGCAGGTGACCATCTCTGAAGAAGGTCGCGTGATCGATGCACAGGTTGTCAGCGGACATCCACTGCTTCGTGACGCTGCCATGCAGGCTGCCAGACAATGGCTCTTCAAGCCGACTGAGTTGTCAGGCGTTGCGGTGAAAGTTCAGGGTGTCCTGACCTTCAACTTCACCCTGCAGTAAAAACAACCATCATTTCAGTAACCAATTCTTGGAGGATTTCGACATCATGTTTATTTTGCTGAGCCAAATCTGGTTGACACTCACTCCGTTTGCCATCTTCCTCAATGCCGAAGGTGGAGAGGGAGCCCAGGCCTTTGACTTTACTCCCCTTGGAGTCTGGCGTTCAATGGGTACGATTGCCCGCGTCGTCATCATCATTCTCTTCGTTATGTTGATCTGGTCGATCGCGATCATGGTCGAGCGTTATCTGACCTACACCGCGGCTCGCAACCAGTCGCGTGAATTCGCTCCGAAGGTCGCTGCTTCACTCAAGAATCAGAAGATTGACGAAGCGATCAGCCTCTCCGACAAGTACAAGAAGAGCCACCTCGCGATGGTCGTCAATGCCGGCCTTCAGGAGTTCCGCGCCAACCAGCTTTCGTCAGAGCTCTCGGCTGATACTGTCGATGCTTCGAAGCGCGCTCTTCAGCGCGCGACGGCGATCAAGGTCTCCGAATTCCGCCGTGGCCTCTCGGGCCTCGCGACCATCGGTTCGACCTCGCCATTCGTGGGTCTCTTCGGTACGGTGTTTGGTATCATCAACGCCTTCCAGGGTATGCGTTCAGCCGAGTCGGCTGGTATCTCGGCGGTCGCCGGTGGTATCTCTGAAGCGCTCATCACGACCGGTGTCGGTATCGGTGTGGCAATTCCTGCCGTGTGGCTCTTCAACTATTTCACTGGTAAGGTCGAGAACTTCATCGTCGAAATGGACAACTCCTCGGCGGAGCTGATCGATTTCTTCCTGAAGAACCGTAAGAAGTAAGAAGCTCTTTAACATCCTGATCAGAAAAGATCAGG
>JBEIMN010000686.1:0-2009 GCA_040378705.1 Acidobacteriota bacterium | reverse complement strand
GGAATATCGACCCGATTTTCCTCCACGGCATTTCCGGTGGAGATTATTATTTTTCTGATAACGTCATTTAGGATATGATCGGAAGCTTGTTGCGACGTAGGGTTGCGACTTAAAACGATAAAAGAAGAAGAGACATGACAAGCGAATCAACCCCTGACCTTAAAGCGACCGTCAATCTGCCGAAGACAGACTTCCCGCAGAAGGGCAATCTTCCGCAGAACGAACCGACCCGACTGGCGAGGTGGGCGGAGATGGATCTGTATGCGCGGCTCGAAGAGGCGCGTGCCGGCCGGCCACTCTTTGTTCTGCATGATGGTCCGCCCTACGCTAATGGCCGCATTCACCTTGGCCACGTCCTGAACAAGGTGCTGAAGGATTTCTGCGTCAAGTCGCGGTCGATGATGGGATATTGGACGCCGTACATTCCCGGCTGGGATTGCCACGGGCTGCCGATCGAGATCAAGGTTGAGGAGGAGCTTGGTGCGCACAAGCACGAGATGCCGGTGATCGACATTCGGCGGGCGGCGCGCAAGCATGCAGACAGGTTTCTGGCGCTCCAGCGAGAGGACTTCAAGCGGCTCGGGATTCTGGGAGAGTGGGACAATCCCTACCAGACAATGAATTTTGGTTATCAGGCGGAGATTGTCCGTGTCTTCGGCCAGTTCGTGAGGAAGGGATCAGTCTACAAGGGGATGCGCCCGGTCCACTGGTGCATCAGTTGCCAGACGGCGCTGGCGGAGGCGGAGGTCGAGTACAACGACCACTCAAGTTATTCGGTCTATGTCAAATTCCCATTTACGGATGCGGGCAAGATTGATGAGGCATTGGCGGGACGGAAGGTGAGCATCGTCATCTGGACGACGACGCCGTGGACGTTGCCGGCGAACCTGGCGATCAGCTTCAATCCGGGGTTTGAGTACAGCGCGGTCGAGGTCGGTGAGGAGGTCTTCATCGTCGCGACCGGGTTGCTGGAGGCAGTGGCGGCGAAGGTCGGCTGGGCTGAGAGCGGGTACCGCGTGATTGGCAGTTACAGTGGCGAGAAGTTTGACCGGCTCGAAGCGCGGCATCCGTTCATCGATCGGGCGAGTCTCATTCTGCTTGGCGATCACGTCACGCTCGATGCGGGAACTGGTGCGGTTCATACGGCCCCGGGGCATGGTTATGAAGACTATGTGATTGGGCGGCAGTACGGGCTTGAAGTCTACAATCCGGTGGACAATCGTGGATATTTTGTCCGGGAGGTCGAGCATTTCGCCGGGTTGCGAGTGCAGGTGCTTTCGAAGGCGGATGCGGCGAACGATGGAAACAAGGCGGTGATCGCGCATCTGCAGGAGATTGGTGCGTTGCTGCGCCAGGAGAAGTTCCAGCATCAGTATCCGCATTGCTGGCGTTGTCATCATCCGGTGATCTTCCGGGCGACGCCGCAATGGTTCATCTCGATGAGTGGCACGGGCCTCAATCAGAAGGCGATCGATGCCTGCGACCAGATCCAGTGGGTTCCCGGGTGGGGGAACGAGCGGATGAAGAATATGTTCCGGGACCGTCCCGACTGGTGCATCTCGCGTCAGCGGGCGTGGGGCGTTCCGATTCCGGTCTTCTATTGTGAGGAGTGTGAGGAGAGTCTCTGTGACGGTGCGATCATCGACCGGATCGCGGATATCTTCGAGAAGGAGTCGGCGGATGCCTGGTATACGCGCGAGGTCGCCGATCTGCTTCCGGAGGGGACGGCGTGCGGCAAGTGTGGTTCGGCGAAGTTCCGCCGGGAGATGGATATTCTCGATGTCTGGTTCGACTCCGGATCGAGTTCGATTGCGGTGCTCAAGGCGTATGGCCTGCCGTATCCGGCCGATGTCTACCTTGAGGGTGGCGATCAGTTTCGTGGCTGGTTCAACTCGTCGCTGGTGGTTGGACTCGAGGTCAACGGGATTCCCCCGTACCGGACGGTGATCACCAACGGTTGGGCAGTCGACGGGAACGGCGAGAAGATGTCGAAATCGAAGGGGAACGTC
>JBEIMN010000685.1:0-2011 GCA_040378705.1 Acidobacteriota bacterium | reverse complement strand
GATGCGCTGGTCTGGTGGGGGCTGACGATCCCTGTCATCGCCGCGGGTGCTCCGTGGACGATCATCAGTCCGTTGATCATGACCTGGCTGTTGCGAAGGTTTTCCGGTGTTCCACTGCTCGAGCGCGGGCTTCGTGAATCGCGCCCCGGTTATGCGGAGTATGTCGCGCGGACAAGCCCGTTTTTTCCGCGGCCACCGCGCCGGCGTGAGCAGTGATGAGATAATCCTGTGATGGAGGAGACTGCGTCATGATCAGAAAGCAGCAGTTGGGTTTGTGGTGGTTACTGACGGGTTTGCTGGTGCTGGTGATTTATCGATGGATCGATCAATAACAGAAAATCCTGGCCGGCTGTTTGCGGTTGTCGGCCCTACGGCCTCGGGAAAGAGTGATCTCGGAATCGCGCTCGCGCAGCGATTCCGGGGTGAGATTGTCAATTGTGATTCGGTCCAGGTCTATCGTGGAATCGAGATTGCGACGGCGAAAGTGCCGCCGGATGAGCAGGGGGGAATCGCGCATCATCTGCTCGACTTCGTCGAACCGACGGAAGGGATGACGGCAGTCGAGTGGGCTGAACTGGCGCGTGAGACGATTGCACGGATCGAGGCGCGTGGGAATCGGGCGTTGCTGGTTGGGGGAACGGGATTCTATTTGCGAGCTTTGACGACAAGGTTCTTTGAGTCGCCAGAGATTGACACGTCACTGCGCCCCCGTCTCCAGAAGATCCTTGAGCGGCACGGGCCGGAGCGTCTGCACCAAATGCTTGGGCGGGTCGATCCGGATCTGGCCGGGGCATATGCGCCGCGTGACTGGGCGCGGGTAATCAGGGCGCTCGAGGTCTGGTTCTCTTCGGGAGTAACATTGTCGGAATGGCAGCGACGTGCACCGGAGACGCCGACGGCAGAGGCCGGGCGTCTGCACTATCTTGTCCTGCAGCCGCCACGTGATCTCTTGTACGAGCGGATAAACCAGCGAGTTGATCTGATGGTCGGACGTGGCCTGCTGCGTGAAATCGAAGATCTGCTGGCAGTCGGTGTGCCGGTGACGGCGCGCGCTTTTCAGGCGCACGGTTACAAGCGTTTTGTCGAGTATCTGCTCGGGAAGAGGACGCTTGCCAGCGCGATCGAACAGATGAAACTTGATACACGCCACTACGCGAAGCGGCAGTGGACCTGGTGGCGCGCGCAATCGAATACCTTCTGGCTCGAGGGGTTCGGGTTCGAGGAGCGGATCATTGACGAGGCGGTCAGCCTGGTTGAAGAGCCCGATCAGGACAGGTCATAAAGATCCTGTCCCGATCGGGCTTCGTTCTTGTTCAGGCCTGGCCGGACAATCTCAGCCAGATTAGCGTTTCTGAAAATCGGCCATGAATTCGACCAGCTTTTCGACACCGGCCTTCGGGAAGGCATTATAGATCGATGCGCGCAGCCCGCCGACCGAGCGATGCCCCTTCAGTCCGTCGAGACCGGCAGCGGTCGCTTCCTTGATGAATCTCTTCTCCAGCTCTTCGCTTGGCAGGCGGAAGGTGACATTCATCAGGCTGCGGCAATCCTTCTCGGCGTGGCCACGGTAATATCCATCAGAGCCATCGATGGCGTCATAGAGCAACCCTGCCTTCTCCTGATTGAGGGCCAGGATACGGTCAAGACCGCCGATCTCGTTGCGGAGCCACTTGAAGACGAGTCCGCAGATATAGATCGAGAAACAGGGCGGGGTATTGTACATCGATCCGTTTTTGGCCAACACGCCATAGTCGAGCATCGACGGAAGGCCGGCCGGGATGTTCGCCAGCAGATCATCGCGAACAATGACAATGGTTGCGCCGGCGGGGCCGGCGTTCTTCTGTGCGCCGGCGTAGATTAGTCCGTATTTCGAGATATCGACCGGCCGGCTGATGAAGTCAGACGACATGTCACAGACGAGCGGGACCTCTCCAGCCAGCGGTTCCTGCTGAAACTCGACGCCGAAGATCGTCTCGTTCGATGTAAAGTGGAGGTAGGCGGCGTTCGGGTC
>JBEIMN010000684.1:0-2020 GCA_040378705.1 Acidobacteriota bacterium | reverse complement strand
TCCGGATGATCTCAGGGTGATCTTCGGGAACCCGTCTGAAGCGCTGCCATCAACAGCAGTCAATAACAGCCCTTCAGAAACAGCCCTTCAGACCGTGCCACACCTGCGACGCACCGTCCCACACTCGCGGTCGGACGACACCTCCCCGGAAAAACTACTAACCCTTCCTTATCAAATTTTTATAAGGACTGACTTATATAGACCTATATAAAGGACTGAACCGATACCGCCAGGCTCATTGCTAAATCTGTCTCTTACCCTTACTTTCCGGCCCTTATTTTTGATTCTTGCTTCTTTTATGTCTTTATGAATGTTTGATCTACCGCATCACGCGTCCACCCGAGAACCGGGGGCCACGTGACGCGTACTCTAAGTCCATCCCAACCACTTGTCAATCAATTTGACTACTTCCCGACAATTGACCTGACAATTCTACTGATATCTTTCGCGTCCAACCGCCTGATCAGGGAATCGCCCCCGATCGCCCCCGATCGCCCCCGATCGCCTCGCCCCACTCCCGATAGTTGACTTGAACGGCCAATAGTAGACTTGAACCCGTTGATACTGTTATGCTCTGCCCTGTTATGCTCTGCAAAAATTGCCAGGATCAGTCAGGAGCAATAACTAAACGGAGACAGACGCCTGACGAGGAGCTGACTGCCACAGGCAATCCGCTTCGCCCCTCTCCGGATGGCCGCAGGCGATCATGTACCTGTATCTCGGAGCCTGATTCAGGCGAGGCGTGACGTCGATATCGATCACTCCCGCCGAATGCTACTTTATCGAGGAGAAAATAGAAATGAGCAAGCTCAGTCGCATAGTTCTAATCGGGGTTGTTCTTGGTCTGGCCTTCGCCGCAACAACAACCGAAATCCAAGCCCAGTCAGCAATCGTCGGTATCACCTCATCCGTACTCCCAGACGGAAAGATGCAGATGTGGTCGATCGACCGCGATGGTCTGCTCTGGAGCTCTTACAAGGAGTCAACTGACAACTTCTCTTTCTGGACGCCGTTGCGGCGCGACGGCAGCATCAACAACGTCGTTAGCGTATCGCTCGTCCAACTCGCAGACAAACGGCTCCGCCTCTTCGCCGTCAGGCGCGATGGACAATTATGGAGCAAGTGGAAGCTCGATCCCCAGGCCTTTTCAGATTGGTCACCCTGGGTCCTCGACAAAACAATCTCCGGTGTTGCCAGCGTCTCGACCGCTATTCTTCCCGACGGCCGCATTCAGGCCTGGGCCGTAAAGTCTGACGGATCGGTCTGGAGCTACTGGCAGATCTGGCCATCCTCCGACTCGCTCTGGACCCCGTGGGTCCGTGCATACTAGTCGGAACCGCTGATCTCCATCGACGACAAAAGGGGGCGATAATAAGTGTGCCGCCCCCTTTTGTCGTCGGAGATTCAGGCAATTTTTCAATCCCGCCTTCACCCTCTCCGGGTCCTCTATTTTACGCGCTTCAGCAAAAGGTTGGTCGCGACCAGATCAAACTTCTCTGGATCAAATTCGCCGCCAACCCAATCAACCATCCTCTGATGCTCGTCATGTTTCGGATCGCGGATCGCGTCAAGAAAATCGGCATATCCCCAGATGCCACCGACATCCTCCGGCGGACACGCCCGACGGCCCGTCACACAGACCGGATAGATGCCTCCCTCCTCGGGGGCCAGAATCTTCTCGACCATAATGTCGTGATCCCAACCATCACCAAAATCGTAAAGATACTTAAACTTCACCTTCGGGACACTCGTTACATCACCAAGTTTGATTCGCCGCTCATCGTGGACCCGCTCCCAGTCGTCAGAACTTGGCTCCCCAAAATATTCACCATCCAGGTCAAAATGATGGAGGTGATAACCCTGCCACCCAAAAGAGACCTGGATGACGCGATGCAACTTGCCAAGTGAAAAATCGCCCGAAACCAGAACCCTTCGCCAAACCGGCGGACGAATACCACGAAGGGTAATCCTGAGTTGATAGACTATACCGCTGGTCGTTATCTCTTTTGGCATAAAACCT
>JBEIMN010000683.1:0-2021 GCA_040378705.1 Acidobacteriota bacterium | reverse complement strand
GGGAAATTGCCACCGCTGGTGATGGTAACGGTGATGCTTGTGGTTGAGGTGTTGCCCGATGAATCCTTGGCGGTGAAGGTGACCACGGTCTTACCGACCTTGAAGAGGCTGTTTGGTCGTGGATTTGAGACGACGCTGACCCAGCCATCGACGGCATCGTATGCGACTGGGATGCCAAAGTTGATGCTGACGCCGACAGAGCCGGCGACACTCTTCGAAATATTGTCCGGGATGCCGCTCATGACAGGGGCGGCAGTATCGACGACCTGGACGGTCTGTACCTTTGGATCACTGGTTGTTCCATTGCCATCGGCGACGATCAGTTTGATCGAGTGGAGCCCCTTCTTGAGACGGTAATCGGAGACGGTCGAGGTTGAGATCTGGACATCGTTGTCGAACCAGCGATAGGTGAGCGGGTCCTCCGGGTCGGGATCACTCGAAACGCGGCCATCGAGCCTGACGATGGTGCCAAGATTCGAGCGCGACTCGATGACCGGTTCGATTACCTCGAAATCGGCCTTTGGCGCAGTATTGTTCGGATTGAGCGCCATGGTCTTGGTCGTGTAGGTATTGAAGGTCGTCAGGACGTGTGGGGTCGCGAAGCTTCCGAGGCCACCAGAGTAGTCTGCGTAGACTCCCGGCGTCTTGAATTGCGCGGTTGCGACGTTGTTGCCCCAGCCAAGGATCGGAGCCGACGGGAGCAGCTTCAGCCAGCCACGCTGACCGGAGATGATCGATTGGGCGAGCGGGACGGCCGGTGAGGTCGAGGCGATATTGACGGTCGAGAACCGCGTCTCGAGCAACGAGAGGACACCGGCAAGTTGTCTCCCAAGGGCGTCGGTGAGTGTGATCTGGATGAGCGCCCGCATGTTCGGTGCAACCGTCACGTCGGGAGAGAAGCGGGAAAAGCCGATGGTCGTGATGTTGTCAAACTGGCTTGGGATTCCATTGAATCCGAGTGTCAGTGGCAGCCGGTCGAATTCGACATCGTTGAAGAGGATGTCTGAGGTTTCGACATCGCTGTTTCGCGGAACAGCTCCGGTCGAGTTCTTGCTGATCGCGAGTGCGGCATAGCCGTTGCGGACACCGCTCTGTTCGGTGATCTGCGAGCTTCCAATCAGATTGTTGAAATTGAGCGGCAGCGCGCGGGCATCAATGGCCATGGCCATTGCCCAGCCCTTCTGGTTTGGCAGGAACTCCTGCGGATCGATCGCGGTGGTCTGATTGGGGAAGAGGGTGATGATGGTGTCGCTCACCTCTCCAACGCCCGCCGCGCCGGAGGTGCCATTAAAGATGAGCCGGATGCGCGCCTTGACGGTTGGGTGTGTATTGGTCAGAAAAAGGCGCGATGATCCCTGATCGCCGCTCGTGAAGCGGGGATAGATCAGGACGCTGCCGGCCTTCATCTCACCGGCGCCAAGTGACTTGCCTTCGGCGACCGGCTGACTGCCGGTCATGACATCGCCCGCCGAGCCTTCGGGTTTGATTACTGGAACGGCCATGGTGAATGAGTCGAGCCGGCGCAAAACCTGCATATGGCGCGCGTTTGAGAGGCTGGTTGTCGGTTCGTCGGTCAGGCTGAGTCCGATCAGCGGCAGTGACCTGTTTCCGCTCGCGGCGGCGAAGCTGGCCCATCCCGGACGCTCCGGGGTGATGAAATCGTTGAGGGCCGGATTGGTCCACATCTCCCCGACCTGCTTGTTGAGGGTGCAGCTACCATCCGTGATTTGGGGATAGGGGCGGCCGCTCTTGTCGTAGGCGATGGCGGTGACCTTCATCGGTTCGGCGACCCCGCCCGTCAGATTGCTGAGGGGCGTGACGAGGGCGATGTCGGTCCGGAAGACGCTGCCGGCGCCGACTGACTTTGCCGGATCCTGATTTTGCAGATGGTCGAGGGCGACCAGTTGCGGGAGCTTATCGTATTCGACGTCGTTGAAAACGATTGCCGCTTCGGTATCGATGCTCGAGCGAACGCTTCCGCCGCTTCGCTTGGCAACGCCGACAGCGTTGTAGGTCGCAAG
>JBEIMN010000682.1:0-2025 GCA_040378705.1 Acidobacteriota bacterium | reverse complement strand
GATCGAGAATGGGCGACTGGCCTATCTCATTCCGGATTCACAGGTCACGGAGATCGAGCGGCTGATTCTTGAAGGGATGTCGAGCGTCGATCGAACCCTGACGCTGGTCGATAATTTTGCAGAGGCGCATAATACGCGAAGTCTTCTTCAGGCAGAGGCGGCAATCGTTGCCACCGATCCGGCGTCGATCACCGCTTCAAGGCAGAGTTCACTCGCTTCGTTGAAACGGGCCATCGAGTTGACGGAGCAGGCAGCCGCGGCCGGGAAGAAGGCAGATGTCGCCGATTTCAGTCAGCCGACTGTCCGCGTCTCCGAGTTTCCGCGGACGGTCGAAGAGGAGTCGACACTCAACGACCCGATCCTGAAGTTGCTCGAAGGTGGACGCCCGATCAAGCGTCATCAACCGGTCTTCCCCCCCCAGAAGCCGGCCAAAGCTGAGGCCGTTGAGGGTGGAGTGACCGGTTCGGATCCCGCATCGTCCACCGTCAAGGTTGAGATACTTGTCTCGACACTCGGTGATGTCGCCTATGCCAGCATCATCGATGGCCGACAGGAACTCCGCCCGGCCGCATTGCTGGCCGCGCGAGGCTGGAAATTCGAGCCGGCCCGGCTTGATGGGCACCCGGTTCAGGTCAGTGGCACGATCACTTTTGATGCCCGACCGGCAAAGGGGCGGTGAGCACTCCTGGCGAGCTCTTCTGGTGAGCTGGGCTGTTGAGACTGTTAGTCCGGTGACCGAAGCACGCCGATGAAGGGCAGGTTGCGGTAGCGTTCGTTATAATCGAGTCCATAACCGACGACGAACTTGTCGGGGATGGCGAATCCGATATAATCGGCGTGAACCTCGACTCGACGCCGGTCGGGTTTGTTGAGAAGCGTCGCGATTCGGATCGATGATGCCTTCCGCTCCCGAAATATTCCGATGAGGCAATTGAGCGTCAGCCCGGTATCGAGAATATCCTCGACCAGGATGATGTCGCGCCCCTCGATCGGGCCGTCAACGTCTTTCAATATTTTGACTTCGCCGGAACTCGTCGTCGCTTTCCCGTAGCTCGAGACCGCGATATAGTCGATCGTCAGTTCGAGGTCGATGGATCGCATCAGATCGCTCATAAACGTCGAGGCTCCCTTGAGAACGCAGATCAGTCCGGGCTTCCGGCCGGCATAGTCCCGCGTAATCTCCTCCCCGATCTCCCTGACTCGCCGCGCGATCTCGGCGGCGGAGACCAGAGTTTCGAGATTCGGATTGTCAAATTCCGATGTAGCAGCTGCTTGCTGTGACATTATGATTTTTCTCCAAAAATAAGGTTATTTATAATCAGTTCAACGATGCACTATATTGCCCTCCGCCTGGAGAGTCAATTTTACCGAACAAGATGACTTATGGACTATCGATTCCCTTTAATTGAAAAACTTCCGCCGTATGTTTTTGCGGTAATCACACAGTACAAGATGGAAGCCCGTCGGCGAGGAGAGGATATCATCGACCTTGGGATGGGCAATCCGGATCTTCCGACTCCGGAGCCGATTGTCGAAAAGATGATTGAGGCGGCACGCAATCCGCGCAATCACCGTTATTCGGCTTCGCGCGGGATTCCGAACCTGCGGGTCGAGATCTCGAAATGGTACGAGCGGCGTTATCAGGTTGCGATCGACCCGGAGACGGAAGCGATTGCGACGATGGGGGCGAAAGAGGGCTTTTCTCACCTGGTCATGGCGCTGGTCGAGCCCGGAACTCGTGTGATCGTGCCTGATCCAAGTTATCCGATCCACTCTTTTGCAGCAACCATCGCCGGATGTGAGCTGATCAAGCTGCCGGTCGACGAGGGGGCCGAAAAGATGATGGACTCCCTGCGGCGGCTTGAATTTCCACGTGGTGAACAGCCACGGCTGCTGATCCTCTCCTTTCCGCATAACCCGACGACGGTGACGGTCAACCTCGACTTCTTCGAGGAGGCGGTGGCGATCGCGAGAGAGCGTGGATACCTGATCATTCACGACCTGGCTTATGCTGATCTGGTCTTT
>JBEIMN010000681.1:0-2028 GCA_040378705.1 Acidobacteriota bacterium | reverse complement strand
GTCATAGATCCGATTGACACCCCCGCCGAACTTCATGGAATGATCGCCATTATTCCAGGTCAGATTGTTCTGAAACTGATTCATCGTCTCGATCGGCGAGATGGTTCCAAGGTTGGTCGCCGGACCGAACTGCGCGACGTTGGGGATGGCGATCGATGCTCCGCTCTTCGGGGTGAACTCGGTCGGCAGGAACTGTGATTTGCGATTGGCGCGCTGGTACCGGAACTCATTGAAGATGGTCGGTGAAAAGACCGTCATCAACTGGATCGCCAGTGAGTTCGACTTGTCATCCAGATCGACCGTTCGTTCGAGGGTGTTCAGGCCTCCGCCAATGTTGTTCGGTGAATAGTTGGAGAATCGAATGTAACGTCCGGTGAGTCGATTGGCGGCATTCAGCTGCGCATCCGAACGAAAAATAAAGAAGTTGACCTTCTGCGAGGCCGGAATCGAGGAGACAAACTGGGCGGCGGAGAGACCCGCGGCGACGAGCGCCTGTTTATTGGCCTCTGTGATCGTCACCGTCTGCGCCGGGCGACCGGAAAAATCGCGCGAGACCCATTCGTACCCACCATAAAAATGCCAGCGATCCTTGAGGATCGGTCCGCCGACGGCGACCGTGATATCGTCAACTGCCGTTGGGGCCTTGATTGCCAGCGGCGAGGTGTTGAAGGGACGCGATGACATCCCCGTGCGGCGAAAGCGGTAGCTTCCGGAGCCGTGAAGATCGTTGGTTCCCGATGGGGTGACATTGTTCATGACCAGGCCCGGCGTGTTGCCGAATTCGGCTGAAAAACCGTTGGTCACGAGCTGCACTTCACTGACGAACGTCTCCGAGATCGGAACAAGCCGCAGCCCGGCCTGGTTCGCCTGGGTGTTGGCATTGCCATCGAGCTGGAAGTTGGTCCGCCGGGCGTAGCCGTTGGCACTCACCCGCGGAACACCAAATTCAGTGTTCGGTCGACCGACGACGTTGGCCTGCAGGAGCGCAAAGTTATAGGGATTGCGCGAGATCAGCGGAAGATCCTGGACTTCCCGCTTGTTGAGTACGCGGCCGACATCGATCTTGCCCGCATCGGCAATCTGTGTATCCGAGGTGATGGTCACGGTGGCCGAGAGATCGCCGGCCTCGAGGCCGAGGTCGATCGTCGCCGTCTGTCCCGCTGTCAGCGTGATTCCGTCGCGGATGAGCTTCTTGAAGTTTGGCGCTTCGACGGTTATCCGGTAGGTTCCAAGCGGAAGGAGCGGGGCGCGATAGACACCATCGGCATCACTCGTCACTGCACGTTCGGCGCCCGTCTCGATATTTCTGATCGTAATTGACGCGCCTGGCACCGAGCTGCCATTCGCATCCTTGACGACCCCCTCGATCTGCCCGTTCAGTGCCTGGGACTGGCCTGCCGCCGGCGTGTGAATTGCGGTGATGCCAGCAAGAACCATCAATACATAGACGATTCCCGTTCGACGTAGTCTCAGTAACATCGGTATAGTCTCCTAATATTATAATAAGTGACACAATCCATTTGGATCTGAACACCAGGGTTTGATCTGAATACCGTGGTATCCGAAGCGATAGAGCTGGTGGTGACGGACAAGTAACTAATCATCTGCCCCTGATCCTAGAGATCCTAGAGATCCTAGAGATCTGGGCGATCCTAGTGATCAGGGCGATCCGGGCTCGCGCTCCCCACGTCGGAGATCAGTGGCCGGGAAGGGATCAGTCTGATATCCGGTTCCCGTTCAATTCTGAAATCTTTCGTATACTAATCCTGATGACCCTGATTCTTGAACCCGATATCTGCAGGCGATGTCGACTTTGACGAACAACAGATTCTGCCTGTGGAAGCCCTTGGTGGAGCCGCCTTACCGGGCCATGTTTCGAATCAGGACTGGATACATTTCGAGTCGTATATTGCGGATGTTAACTGTAACCTACAATTTTGTAAACTGCGGGATGGGGCAGAGCTGATTATTACCTGGTTTTGGCAGGTTGTCAGGGCTGACGCACTATAAACGCAGTAGATCGGAGAT
>JBEIMN010000680.1:0-2031 GCA_040378705.1 Acidobacteriota bacterium | reverse complement strand
GAGCCACCAGTTGTAGCCAGTTGTAGCCAGTTGTAAATCGAGAAGTTGCGACTTACCGGAGCAAAGAAGTGCCGATCAGAACTCCACCGTCAGCTGATCCCCTACCCTGACTCCATATTTCGAGATGGTCTGCGGATTCAGCTCAATGACACTGTGCGCGGCAAAATGCGGACTGGTCAACCGAAATGGACGAAGATTTTCGATCAGCCTGACGATGCGAAGCTCACGGTCGAGAAAGATCGCATCGATGGCGAAGAACATCCAGAATGTATGAATCCCCTGGCAGGGACGAAGCCAGAGCCCCCCGCCAGGAGCGAGCCGACGCCGAAACATCAGTCCACGCAACCGCGTCAGAAAGGTGTTCGCCAGCCTGACATCCGTCGCAATGCACTGCCCGGTCGAACGCACGACGACGCGACGCGGTCGTTTCCGGCGATCGACCGGTGAATCTTTCGACTCAGACATCCCAGTCATCATCCCGCTCACGCATCCGACGACGCACCACAACCACACTCAGCACCGTCGCAACTACCAGCAAGAGAGCGATGATGATGTAGTTGATCGTCAGATCCGGTCTTTCTCCTGTCTGGAACAGCAAGGCAACCAGCATATCCATGGTGTCTCTCCTTATTCAATCAAATTAATGATGTTGTCAGTTTGCCACGGCGATTATGATTGCCGTGACGGAAGTACGCGAAAAATCCAGGGGGGTGGGATCTGGCGAGCGGCGTCTGAAATACCCAGCCTGCATACAGACTGTCGCAATCACCAGCCACTCCATAGGTTGCCGCAGCTCCGGCGACACTACTGCGCTGGAACTCCAAGCAACTCGGGCAGCTTGATCAGCGCCGGTCCCATCAATACTATCAGGAGCGCCGGGAAGATAAACAGGAGCAGCGGAAAAATCAGCTTGATCGCCGCCTTCGCGACCATCTCCTCCGCGCGCTGCCGCCGCTTCGTCCTCATCGAATCAGAGAAGACGCGCAGTGACTCGGCAATCGACGTCCCGAAACGATCGGTCTGGACAAGCATCGCGACGAGCGATTTCAGATCGGCAACTCCCGTCCGATCACCAAGATTCCGCAGCGCTTCATCACGTGCCCGACCGGCCCGAATCTCACGATTCGTGACCGCCAGCTCTTCAGACAATGCCGGCTCGACCAGCTCCATCTCTTGCCCGACGCGCTGCAGCGCGGCATTGAGACCGAGCCCCGCCTCGACGCAGACCACCATCAGATCGAGCGCATCCGGCAGCGCTCTCGTAATCAGCCGTTGCCGCTTTGAAATCTGACGCGAAAGCATGAACGATGGAAGAAAGGCCCCAAACCCGAACGAGACGACAATCAGCCCAACCGTCGAACTATCGAATGGCCGCCCAAAGACCACTGTCAACAGAAAGACGATCACTATCGGCACGAACACGACCGAGATCAACGTCAACGCCCGATAGATGGTAACCGCATTCTCATTCAGGTAACCGGCCTGTATCAGCCGCCGCCTCAGTCTTCTTACATTCTTTGGCGAGGGCGGCAGGAATTCGACAAATGGCTTGACCGCACCGACAATTATCTCGGAGATCGGTTGCGGTGGAGCCTCTTCTGCACCCTTGGTATTTAACGACTTTAAGAGATCATTCTTGGGCGTGGTCGTCGGCCGCAGCCATAGCCAGTAGACGGCCATGAACCCACTTCCGAACATCAGGGCGATCGATGTGAATAGTATTAAAGCAGATAGATCCATTTGCGCTCTCGTCTCTTTGTCAGCTGAATAAATACGGTTCGTTCGGCGTCAGCCTGTCGGGATCAGACATCGATGTCGACGATCTTCCTGATGATCAGCCAGCCGACCACCTGCATCCCAATGCCGGTTCCAATGATATAGATTCCGTTCGGATGATCATAGAGCGGCTTCATATAACCCGGATTGACCAGGTTGATCCAGAAGAAGAGGAAGAACGGCAGCGTGCTGACGATGACCCCAGAGAGCCTTGCCTGGGCCGACTTGACACGAATCTCACCCTGAATCCGGACT
>JBEIMN010000679.1:0-2031 GCA_040378705.1 Acidobacteriota bacterium | reverse complement strand
TCTGACGGGAGTGGACTACTTTTCGACACTTGGCTATCAGCCGGGGATTGCGTTTCTGGCCGCCGGGGCACTGTCGCCAATCGCGACGTTGATTCTGGTTCTGCTGACGATCTTCGGCGCGTTACCGATCTACCGGCGCGTGGCGAAAGAGAGCCCGAATGGAGAGGGCTCGATCTCGATGCTCGAGGATCTTCTCCCGCGCTGGCGTGGGAAGCTTTTCATTCTTGCCCTGCTGGGATTTGTCGCGACCGATTTTATTATTACGATTACGCTTTCGGCGGCCGATGCGACAGCGCACATCGTTGAAAATCCATTTGCGCCGCATGTCTTTGACACGCACCGGGTCGAGTTGACGCTGCTGCTGCTGTTAATGCTCGGGGCGATCTTCATGAAGGGGTTCAAGGAGGCGATTGGGCTGGCGGTCTTCCTGGTTGCCGTGTACCTGATGCTGAATCTGGTGGTAATTGGACGGGGGGTTGTCGAGCTGGCAGTACATCCGGAGGCATTTTCGAGGTGGAAGGATGCGCTCTGGGCGATACCGCAGGTGAAGGGCAATCCGTTGCTGATGATCGGATTGGCGTTGCTGGTCTTTCCGAAACTGGCACTTGGTCTTTCCGGTTTCGAGACCGGAGTGGCGGTCATGCCGCTGGTCAGGGGTGGCGCGGATGATACTGTGAAGTTGCCAACTGGGCGGATCCACAACACGCGCAAGCTGTTGATCTCGGCCGCGCTGATCATGAGTGTCATGCTGATTGCGAGCAGCCTCGTGACCTCGATTCTTATTCCGGCGGAGAAGTATCAACCGGCGATGAATGGTATGCCGGCAGGGCCGGCCAATGGTCGAGCGCTGGCCTATCTCGCACACGAACTGCTGGGAGACCTTTTCGGTACCGCCTATGATTTGAGTACTATCGCCATCCTCTGGTTTGCAGGAGCCTCGGCACTCGCGGGGCTGCTGAATATCGTTCCACGGTATTTGCCGCGTTACGGCATGGCTCCGGACTGGGCACGGTCGTCGCGACCGCTGGTCGTCGTCTTCATCCTGATTGCCTTTGCAGTGACGATTATTTTCAAGGCTGATGTTGACGCGCAGGGTGGGGCATATGCGACTGGAGTGCTGGTGCTCATGAGCTCGGCGGCGGTGGCGGTGACGCTCTCTGCCTGGCGGGAAGGCCCGATTCGTTATGGTTTTCTGCTGATCGCGGTCGTCTTTGGCTATACGACGGTTGTCAATATCATCGAGCGACCGGAGGGGATCAAGATCGCCTCGCTCTTCATTATGTCGATCATTGGCGTTTCGTTCATTTCGCGGACACTCCGTTCGACTGAGCTGCGCGTCGAGAGTATCGAGTTGAACGAGACCGCGCGCGAGATCATCGACGAGGTGCGGAAGGGGACGATCCGAATCATTGCCAGCCGACCGGACCGCGGCGACCAGGATGAGTATCGGTTGAAGGAGAAGAAGGAACGGTGGAATAATCACATTCCGCTCGAGGATCCAGTAGTCTTTCTTGAGGTAAGGTTGGGAGATGTTTCGGAGTTTTCCGGCCGAATCAGAGTCCGTGGTATCCGGATTGGAAATCATCGCGTGCTGCGGACGACTAGTCCGTCGATACCAAACGCGATTGCCGCTTTTCTGCTCTATGTACGTGACGCTGCCGGACAGATTCCACACGCCTACTTTGGGTGGACGGAAGGAAATCCGGCGACCTATGTGCTGAAGTTCATCTTCTTTGGTGAGGGGGATACGGCTCCAATGACTCGGGAAGTGCTGCGCCAGGCAGAGCATGACCCGTCGCGGCGTCCGGCAATCCACGTTGGTGGCTGATTTCTCGGGGGCAAATCCCGGTCGGACGTGGTCTTGTTGCCAAAATGTTGACTTGATTTGCCAATCGACTTCGGGTCAGAGTATTATTTCGTTTACTTCCATGAGTATTCAGCACAATCCTGATGATCCGGAGAGACTGTCAGACGGTATGACTGCCAGTCTTGCTGCCAGTAGTTCTGCCAGTAGTTCTGCCAGTAGTTCTG
>JBEIMN010000678.1:0-2044 GCA_040378705.1 Acidobacteriota bacterium | reverse complement strand
GGCATCGTCAGCGGCCCGATCAGCCCTGGTGGGTCTCGACCCGGCTGTCCTGGAGGGTCGCGGTGCCCGCCGTCGCCCTCGTGGGCAGGTCAGCGGCGTGGTGGTGGCCCGGGTGGTCGGCAGGCTGATGGGCTGCGTGATCGGCCGGGCCGTCCATCAGGCCCTCGGCCGGACGCTGGTCGGCCGGACTCTGGTCAGGTCTAAGTCCCTCCGAGATGCTCGGGACGTTGCCACTCACCACAGGCGTCCCCCCGAGCGAAATCAGGATCGCGACCACGGCGACCAGCACATGACTGGCAAGGCCCGATGCGGTGCTTCGGGCCTTGCCGGCTTCTTGGTGACTTCGATGAGTCTGCTCCATTGTCCGCGAAGATGATTTCATGCGGTTTCCCAGTTGATGGGCCAGTCGACGGGCCAGTTGATTGGTGATCCAGACCAGGAAGAAAGGGCAGACCATGCCCGTTAGTTCTTATTCTCCCGGAGCGTTGGGCCGTCCCAGTGTTACCGGCGGCGGCGGCGCCGTCAACCCCTTGTTGACCAGAATTTTGACCTCGACCCGGCGGTTCTGCTCCCGTCCCTCGCGCGTCGTATTGTCTGCCACCGGACGCGCCGCGCCAAAACCGAATGGCGTGATCATTCGCCGCAGCGGAATCGAGTGCGTCTCGGCCAGATACCTGACCACCGCGTCCGCTCGCTGTTCACTGAGCTTCCGATTCAAATCCGCCTTGCCTTCTGCTGACGCGAACCCGGTGATCTCGATCAGATAGGCCTTCTCATTTCGGGCCTGACTGGCGATCTCGTCCAGTTTTGCCGTCTCATCCGGCAGCAGTTTTGCACTTCCCGCCTTGAAAGTGACCGAAACATCACGCTTCGGAACATAGTCATCGATGGTCGAGATCAGCGTGTCGATCCGTCGATTGGTCGCTTCCACTCCAACCACAGCCGAATCGGCCGTATCCTGCGCTGACCGGGCATTGCTGCGTGCCTCTTTCGAGATCGTATCGAGCTCGCCAATCTGACCGGCGAGACGCTTCGCATTCGCTTCAGACTCCTCGAGCTTCTTCTCCGCCACGCCGACTCGACCCTCAACCGGCGTCACCAGCGTGTCTGCCGCCTGGACTGCAACGAGCGCATTGTCGGTGAAGCGAATCTTTTCGGCAACCAGAACTCCCTTGTCGTTGCCCTTGCCTTCAACCTCGACCGTCAAACCCTGAACCAGATTTGTCGTTCCATAATTCTTTGCCCGCCGGAAGATGTTGCTCTTCTTCTCGAGCACCTTGGTGTTCCCGACGAGGCTGATCGTGACCTCGCCACGACTGATGTCACGCAGGACGAAGACGTCAGCCTCACGCCTGACGATGACTCCGGTGATCTTCTGCTTGACCCCCTTGGCGATCGTTACCTTTGCGGCTGCCTGGGCAGCCTGCTCCTGACCCTTGTCCTGTCCCTTGTCCTGTCCAAGTACCGCCGATCCAGGAATTGCCAGCAGTCCTGACAGTGTGAGTAATAGTATCTCTTTTTTCATCTTATTCAACTCTCCCTCTGGTTCAGTCCGCGTTGATTCGCCGGACATCTGTTTAACAATCCTGTTTCTAGCATGCAACAGTTATGCCAGCAAATCTTCGATCAGTCAACTCATTCCATCCACTGGGGTTGAACATCATGGTTCCTCCCTCGCTTCTCCTGTAAAGACCATTACTGCCATTACCGGATGAAAAACATACACGGTATCGGTAAAGATTACCACTATGCTCTTCAGCCACTCATAGAATGGAGCAGCACGAAATTCTTGTCGACTATTTTTGGGTGGATACTATCGAGGTAGGAATTAAAAACGGGGAGGGAGGAAGCATCGCTTCCCCCGCTCCCCGGTCGATTCTGGAAGGGAAAAAAGAGACTAGAAGTTGGGCACGATAATCTCGTGATTGCCGTAAAGCGCGATCGCCGTCAGATTATACCCGCCCTGGAACATCGAGTTGCGCGAGATGACCGATCCAGGAATCGGAGCACTACTCGAGTGGAGTCGAATCCAGCCGGACCTTCC
>JBEIMN010000677.1:0-2058 GCA_040378705.1 Acidobacteriota bacterium | reverse complement strand
GCAGTCACTGCAGGTCGCCGAGATACTCAATCCGGCGTCATACATCCCTTTGCCATGCGCGCTGCTCCGGAAATTTTGAATGAAATGGGCGGGGGCCAGACCATAATCCCTGATCACCTTCTCGTCGGTGTGGCAACCGGCGCAGGTCTCGGCAATCTTGAAGCGATTGACCTTCGATCGATGGTCGTCCTTTCGAAAGATCTCGTGATTGCCGTGACAGTCGACGCAACCGGCGGCCGGCTTTCCGCTGACACGTGTCGAAGCATGGATGCTCGCCGCCTGCTCCTGCGCCATCCCCTCGTGACAGGTCGCACAGGAGACCTTCTGCGGAGCCGGATCGTGCGGATACTCACGAATATCGACGTGGCACGAGACGCAATCGTTTGAACCGTGGACGGACTGACCAAATGTCGCCTCATTGACGTAGATGCTGCTCGATTTTCCATCAGCCTCCTTCACCGCCTGCGGATCGCCGTGACAGGCCAGACACTCCGCATTGCCCATCGCCGGCCCGGGCCTAACACTTCCCTTCTGGGCCATGATCCCCCTCATCCCTTCGCTGCCACAGATGAGACCGGCGAGCAGAAACGCCGCACAAACTACTCCTTTGAGAATTCTTATATTCATCTGAGCTCTCCTGCGTCAGCAGATCAAGAGGCCAAAACCCCACGGTCAACTCTGAGCGGACAGTCAGTCCGCCACTCTGCGGCCCCCCGTGCAGGTCAACGATGCAAACGCCTCGCTGAACCTGCAATTGGGCCTGCCGGGGGGCCTGCCGGGGGGCCTGCCGGGAGTCCGTCATCGCTGACTACTTCTTCGCCAGCTCACGAAGGTAGCCGACCAGCTTCTTGCAGGTATCTGCGCCAAGCGCCGTGCCATAGCCCGGCATCTTTCCGTCACCCTTCGAAATGATCTGGAGCAGCTTATCGTCAGATTGCGACTGAACCTCTTTCGACTTCAGGTCACGCAGCCCGCTCTTCTTACCGAAAGCCGTCCCACCACTGCCATCCGGCGCGTGGCAGACCGCGCACTTCTGCAGGTAGGTCGCCTTCGAATCCTGAAACATTGCCGGTGCCGCACTGCTCGCAAGCGGGGCAAAACCGGCACAAAGCAGAACCATCACTCCAAATTTGTAACGCATCATCGACTCTCCTTGTTACGGGTTGAATGTAAATTCAGAAATCACGGCGACGGGGCGATCACTCGATCACCCCGCCACCAGACCAAAAACAACTCGCTCAAATTGTTACCAGTGGCCCAATCAGCGGCGTGACTCCGTTTCAACAAACTAGAAGGTGAAACGGAGGCTCGACGTCAGAATGTTCGACCGGTAGTCTGAAAATGAGTAGCTCGTCTCGTTGTAACTGTAGTGCCGGTAACTGAAATTGCCGGTCACGTGGTTACTGAACCGGTATGACAACCTTGCCTCCGGGTTATGACGACGAAGTGGATAGGTATTGACAATATCGTAGAGGCTCGACGTCGCAGTCGACGCTCCACGATCCATGATGTAGTAGTAGTAGAGCATGAAATCCAACCGGTCAGTCAACCCGAAACGGGTATTGAGGTAGAGGGAGTTCATGCGTGAATAGTAGAGAGATCTGCCCGAGCGAAGCGTTCGGGTCGCATCGTAATAGAGCAGGTTGGCGACCGACGACATATCGTGATAGTCGTACCCAGCATCGAGACTGACCCGCGTCGAGGGCTCAAAGTTGCCGGAGATGGTGTAGGCACGAAGGTCAGAATTGTTGAGTACCTGTGGCGTCGGATTCTTCCGGTCGAGCGACATGAACGAACCATTGAACGAAAAGGTATCGGTCACCTTGATCTGGGCTCTCGCCCGGATTCTTGTATGCTCGAGAGGACTGATGCGGACAAACGCGTTGTTGCTCTGGCCACGCTCGTAATCAAGGGCGAGACTCGATCGATCGGTTGGACGGACACGGATTCCTCCATTGAAGGAGTTGGTTTGAATCGACTCGGTCTCGGCGCCGATTCCAGCCGCTGCGGTCCACCCGGCCGCCGTACCAGACTGGTTGATCCCGTCCAGCGTCACTT
>JBEIMN010000676.1:0-2068 GCA_040378705.1 Acidobacteriota bacterium | reverse complement strand
GCCGGAAATGCGATCAGGTAGGCGAATGCTGCACCGGTGACAAAGAAGAATGTCGACATCAGGATTACCGGGACGACATATTTTTTCTCGTGCTGGTAAAGCCCGGGGGCGATGAAGGCCCAGATCTGGTAGAAGAGGAACGGAACGGCGAGGGCGATCCCGGCGTAGAGCGCGACTCGCATATAGACCATGAACGGGCTCGTCACTCCGCGAAGAACGAGCTGATTGCTCTCGTCGTCAAAGAAGACCTTCGACTCTCCCTCGCGCTGAATCTGATCGATCGCGGTGTTGACCGGCAGAATCGTTCTTGCCACCGACCAGCGCTCAGCCAGCACCAGGGTGGGCTTTCCCTCGATAGTTGTTTTGCGAACTGGAATCGTCGTGCCGAGCGGGATCTTCACCCCATTGACCGAAGTCTCCTTGGTGAAGGTGTACTGAAGCGTCTCTCCGTCGGCGACCTCTGCGAGGTTGATCGTGCCGTAGGAGGCCTGCATGGTGCGGCGCTCCTTCTGCAATTGCCTGATTACCGGGACGGAAAGAAACTTGTAGATCGGTTCGGAGAAGGTGAAGCAGACGACAAAGGCGAGCGCGATTGAGATGACACTGTAGATCAGTCTCCGCCGCAACTCGTCGAGATGATCCAGAAACGACATCTGGATCCCCTCATTTTCCTGAATTTCCTCGCTCATGAAATTAAATCCAATGACTCTTCTCTTGACTCTTGTCCTGAATTTTCTCTGGCGCCGGCTCGGCGGAAACTGGTGTTCCGGTCGCGCCAGCACTGTTTACATCAGTAGTCGCAGTGCCAGCCGCTGGTGAGGTCGCGCCTGCTGCCTCTGTGCCGTGCGTGGTCCCGCTTTCGGTCGTTGCTGAAGACTGCTCTCCTGAGCCGTGCTCCGGCTCGTAACCGTAGGAATAGTAATCTGAGGAGTAGCCGGACGCTTCGTGCTCAGTCGTGGTCAGCGCGGTGCTGGCTGTTCCGGTCGACTTCACCTTATCGATGTCGACTTCCTGCTCCCAGGTTCGCTTGAAGTCTTCCGAGGCACGTCGAAACTGCGACATTGCCTGCCCGAGCGACTTCCCGAGTTCCGGCAGTTTCCGTGGCCCAAAGACGATCAGGGCGATCACGAGAATCAGGACAACTTCTGGCATTCCGAGTCCCATACTAACCACTCACTTTCTATACCAGTCACTCTCTAAACCAGTCAAATTATAAAATTTAAAATGGGCCAGATTCAAACGATCCGGATTTTGAGTCAATCAGAGTCTGCACTATAAGTTACGCATGGAGTTGAGTCAAGATGGCCGCTGCTGTCCCAGCTGTCCCTACTGGCGCTACTGGCGGCCCCGTCGCCGCGCCCAGTATCCCTGCCGGGTGCGGATTCGGAGGTCTGGCCGATTGACGCGAACCTCGATTGAGCGCCAGCGCCCATCCTGCCGCTCGTTGCTCGAACTATAGGTCACGGTGTACTGATGTCGGAGCTCTTCGATCGTCTCGGCAAAAGCTTCGCGGAGGCGACTGCCACCAGGCGTCTGAAAAAACTGGCCCCCGGTCTTTGTCGTCAGGCTCTTGAGGACACCGGCGCCGCCATTGACTCCCGACTGCGATCCCGCACTGCCGCTGCCATAGACGGCGGAGTCTGTCAGATCGACTGCGTAAACGAGAAGCTGCGCCTCGACCGCCTTGCGAATCACCTCGTCAAGCGAGGCCCGGCTCTGGGTATCGGCTCCATCCGAGACGATCACGATTGCGCGTCGTCTCTCCGGACGCTGACTGAGCGCGGCGGTCGCCTCGATGATCGCGTCATAAAGTGGCGTCTGCCCGCGTGCCTTCAGATCCCATACTGCGTCTGGCAGGTCACGAATCTCGGTGAAGTTCTGCAATTTTCGAACCTTTGCGTCACCGAAACTGAAGATCGAGTAGCTGTCTCCAACCCCAAGTCCGTCGACGAATACCGCACACGCCGACCGGACCAGGCTCAGCTTGCTCTCCATGCTCCCGCTTGAATCGAGAAGGATTGCGCTGGTGAAGGTATTCTCCTCGTCATTGAAACTGAGGATCTCCTGC
>JBEIMN010000675.1:0-2069 GCA_040378705.1 Acidobacteriota bacterium | reverse complement strand
GAAAGCACATATTTCGCTCAACGTCGGTAACGTCGAGCGAAGTATCGATTTTTACCGTCGGATGCTCGGAATCGAACCGTGCAAGGTTCGGAAGGGCTATGCCAAGTTCGATGTCGAGAATCCACCACTCAACCTGGTTCTGAACGAGGTCCCCGGTGTTGAAGATCCGACGATGTCACATCGGTCAAAGCTGTCACATCTGGGGATTCAGGTCGCAAATACCGCGGAGGTGCTGTCAGTACGCGAGGAATGGAGGAACGCAGGCCTCACGACGCGAGACGAGATGCAGACCAATTGCTGCTATGCCATTCAGGACAAGACCTGGGTCACCGATCCGGATGGAAATGAATGGGAGATCTTCGTCGTACTGACCGACAACAATGCTGAAACTGGAAATACCGATGCCTGCTCTACTCCGGCATTGCCGGTGATGATCAAACTCGGTGGTCTAAATCGATAATCGACCAGCGAAATCGAGAGCGCGCGGGAGGTGTGTCAGCGATAATCCTGTGATCCCTGTTTCGATCACGTAATTTTCCCTGCCCCTTCACGCCGTCTCACCGAAAGCTTACCGTCAAGTGCAACATCTCTCGACAATACGCAATAATTCAGATGCCCCACAATTCATATGGGAATCAAGAGTGGTTTTGCATGCTCTGAAATCAAAAATGCGCGGGCGGGAAAAGTCACAAACTTCCCCTCTGGAATGGTCAATGATACGAACGATCGGATATCCAGTGGAACTGTAAGTAAAACACAGATCCTCCTTCGGATATGAGATCCCCAGTTGTTTTTTTCTCTGCTCAATCGTTTGAACAGCCATCCTCTCTGCATATCGAGACAGTAATACGTGAGCGGCAGAGGCGCATTCCTGGACAGCACTAGCAGGCGGAGCATAGCCGGAGGCGTCCTGACGAGATAGACCAAGTTGAAAATGACAAGCGTTACCCAGCTGACCCGGAATTGCCTCGTAGCGATATGCATACTCCCCTGATGGATCTTCAAGGTAGAAAGCTGCTCGAAAAAAGATTAAATACAATCGGACGGCAGTTTCCACTGTGAAGACGTTATCGTCACCCGCATTTTTAAAGAGATCCATTGTTGCTCTCTTCAGGTAAAAATGAGCAGAGGTCAAGTCGCCTGTTGTTACCGCTTGAGAGGCTCTATTTTGGCTTTCAGCTAATTGTTCCAGTAGGAGGATCTGTTCTCTCAGTACCATTTCATTCTCCATTGATGAGGGCTTCGGGCTGTCAGGTGTTGAACACTACATTGAGCTGGTTAGTCAGCGATTCTTGAGCTACTTTCGGCCTTTCGGAGATGATAATGGCCAGTCTCGGCGGTGTCCATATTTACTCACTTTTTATGGTCGCGGACACTCAAAATACCATTTCGCTTATTTCGGCTATTTCTTTTACTGCGAATATCCGATATGCTTCACCCGGAGGAGGAAGAGATATGGCGACACTACTCACTGATTTTCCCGAAACCATTACCCCGACGCCGGATGAGGCGATTCTTGCCCAGGAGAGCATTCGACGGCTTGCCCGTTTCGTCGCGACCAGGCGAAAGAGGCCTCTTCAACTTCGGATCCAGCCCGAGGACGCACCGGAAGAGAGTGTCTCCATTCCAGAATCAGCTTTCCGTCTTCTGAACGATATTCTTACACAGATGGCGAAGGGAAACGCCGTCACACTGATCCCGGTTCATGCCGAACTGACCACCCAACAAGCTGCCAATATTTTGAACGTCTCACGTCCATTCCTTGTCGAGCAATTGGAGAAAAACGTCATTCCATACCGCAAGGTCGGAACCCGTCGCCGCATACTTTTCAAGGATTTGATGGACTACAAAAAGGACATGGATCGCAACCGGTTGAAGACGCTGGACGAATTGGCAGCCCAGGCACAGGAACTCAACATGGGATATTGAAGTGAGCAATTTCACCGTTCTATATGACGCGTGCATCCTCTACCCAGCTCCGCTTCGCGACCTGTTGATGCATATCGCGGTCACGGACCCCTATGTGCCAATATCCATTGAGACACTTTGCCCAGATAGTTTAACGTAAT
>JBEIMN010000674.1:0-2074 GCA_040378705.1 Acidobacteriota bacterium | reverse complement strand
GTGAGTAATGTTCGGGAACCAGGATTTCGGGAATGACCTCGCGGAGCTGTTCGAAGGTGATGGCCCCGGCACGCAGAATGGCCGGAATCGGCGCTGTGCAGTCGACAACGGTCGATTCAAGTCCGACCCGCGTCGGCTCACCCTGAAGTATGCAGGCAATGCGCCCATCCAGATCGGATCGAACGGCCTGCCAGGTCGTCGGACTCGGCCTTCCGGATATATTGGCGGATGGCGCGACCAGCGGCACCCCACAGGCGCGCAGCAGATCTATTGCGACCTCATGATCCGGCATCCGAACCCCGATCGTCTCCAGCCCCCCCGTCGCGATCAGCGGAACTTCGGGGCGTTTCGGCAGGATGACCGTCAATGGTCCCGGGAAGAATCGATCGATCAGCAGCCGCGCCGCCGGCGGAATCTCCGCGGCAATCGAATCGATCTGCGCCAGATCTGCAATGTGTGCAATCAATGGGTTATCGACTGGCCGTCCCTTGGCATCAAAGATCCGGCGAATCGCCGCCTCGTCAAAGATATTCGCCCCAAGCCCGTAGACGGTCTCCGTCGGAAACGCGACCACCTCGCCATCCCGGATAAACCGTGCGGCGACCATAACTGACGCTGTAATTTCGGTCTTCAATTATTCTTTGCCGTCTCGAGGTTCGCGGCGGTCGCCCCACCGCAAAACTCATTTAGTGATCACAAATCCGCGCGTCGTCACCGTAAAACTGACCTGGGCATCCGATCCGGTGATGTCGCGATACCCCGGTTCAAATCGCGTCCGTGGACGGGCCGGAATGGCACGATAGACGGTACCAGACTCAAAACCACTCTGGCTCCACCTCCCTGCCGCGTCGGTCTCGACCGAACCGGGAATCGCTCCGGTTCCAGAGACGCGTGTAAAGCGGATCGTCGTCCGGTTGTGAATCGATCCGCCGTCACTCACCTGTCCGGAGGCAACAAAGTACCTTCCCGCCACCATATCGTACGCCGCCTTGATATCGAGCCGTCCAAATCCAAAGGATGAATTCGGGGTCCCCGTCGAACCGCAGGCCGTCGACACGACCTGGGTAGCCGAGTCGTTGAGAATCTTCTCCGTCGCATCGATACGCCCGCGCAGATGCGGAAATGCCGACCAGAGCAGGGCCACCGCTCCGGCGACGTGCGGCGTCGCCATCGATGTCCCGCTCAGGTTACCGTACCCCCCACTTCGTAACGCCGAGCGGATAGCGACTCCCGGAGCAGCGATGTCCGGCTTCAGCCTTCCACTCCCGTCGATCGACACCGGACCACGACTGCTGAAACTGGCCAGCAACCCAGTCGACGAACTGATCGCGGCGATGGTATAGCTCGCGTCATAGGTTGCCGGTGGATCGACAATCGTTGAACAGGACGGTCCGGTATTACCGGCGGCGACGATGGTCATAATTCCAGCCGCGCGCTCCGCCTCGACCGCCGCCCTCAGCGTCTCCGGCGCACAGCCTTCAGATGGTGGACACCCCCAGGAATTGGTCGTCAGATCCGGCGCCTTCGTCGGATCACCCCGATCAGGCGTCGCGTTGACCGGATACGGGGCGAGGAAAAACTGGAAACATTCAAGATAGGTCGCCGGCGTTCCATTCCCGCGATCCATGTTCCGACAGGCGATGAATTTCGCCCCTGGCGCAACACCAATCTGATTATCGCCCCCGTCCGTTCCGAGTGCGGTTCCCAGCGTGTGAGTTCCATGCGTATCATCGTCACACGGAATCTTCGAATCAGCGCCGCAATCGCCCCCTCCGGAGTGAATACTGTCGTGCCAGTTATAATCGTGACTTGCTGCCGTCCCATTCCATCCACGATACCGTGACATGAGCGCTGGATGGTCCCACTTGACCCCTGTATCCTGGCCGCCAATGACGATCCCCTGACCGGTATAGCCGGCAGCCCAGACCTCTGGCGCGCGAATGTAGGTTATTCCACGCTCGATCGCCTGCGGTGATGCCGTCAAAAACTCGTCGCGCGGCTCGTCACCAACGCCGGGATCGACCGGCGAAATGCCTGTGATGACCGGGTTTCCCTCAATCCTTCCCACATCCGG
>JBEIMN010000673.1:0-2092 GCA_040378705.1 Acidobacteriota bacterium | reverse complement strand
TGATCGAGCGCCGCGCCGACCGTCGCCTCGATCTGCTCGAACATTGCCATCCCGGTCAGATCGGACGGCAGATCACCGAGATCGACCAGATCGAGAGCGTTGTACTCAAGCCCGTTTTCACAGGAGAGATTCGATGATGCCGCCCCGACCGCCTGACGGATGAGCGGGGGCGCTCCGGCCGCCCCGCGCAGGTGGGATGAGTTTTCATCCCACGGAATACCAAGTAGTGATAGCTTCATGAACCTGAGCCTTCCCGGGCCGTGCCCGCTGGTGAGCGTTTCATCTTTTCCAGACTCCTTCTGTTTTCAGAAACTGATTCGTACCGCCAGCTGCAACTGTCGCGCAGAGGTGACGGTCGAGCGGATCACTCCGAATGAGGAGAGAGCCGGCTGGGTCGTCGACGCGTCCGGCGTTCCCGGAAAGACCTGGAGCCCCGGTGTCCCGAAATTGGCGCGGTTGAAGAGGTTGAAGGCCTCGAGGCGGAACTGTGCGGTTCCACGCTCACCTAGCCACGGGAAGCGCGTATTTTTGACCATTGCAAGGTCAAAGGTGCGCAGATTCGGGCCGATGAAGGCGTTGCGTCCGGTCGTTCCGAGCGTCCCGGTTGGCTGGAGCGTGAAGGCGGACGGGTCGAAGTACTGATCCGGCTTGCCAATGATCGCGCTCGAGTAGGCTCTGCCCGGCGTCAGGCTTGGCCGATCCTGCCCGAGACCCGGCCCTGAAGATGGATTCCACTGCGAACGGCTGCGATTGCTGGCCAGAAAGACCGTTAGCGGGTTGCCGCTCCTCATCTGCCCGATGCCAACCAGATTCCAGCCGTGAAGTATGCTCCGCGCTGTTCCGGTCAGCCCCTTCGTGAATGGCAGCTCCCAGTTGAAGTTGACCACCCAGTTGTGCTTGGCGTGAAAATCGGCGAGCCCTTTGTTGTAGTTGAGTCCCGCCGGTTCCGGCAGCGCTGAGACCGTCGCATTGGTCGCGTCCGAAAAGAAGGTCGAAGCCTGCGTCGTATCGATCGTTCGCGCAAATGTGTATGAAGACTGGAAATCGACACCGTTCGAAAAGCGCTTCCGTACCTCGACGACCAGCGCGTTGTACCAGGAGTTCCCGTCACTCTTCTTCAATTCGATCGTACTGAAGGCGGGATTGAGCCGCGGTGCCCCGGCCGGGAAGACCCAGCTTCCATCCGCCTGTCGCACCGGAACCGCCGTGTTTGCATCGGTGTTTCGCCACAAATGGACCCCGCGCGATCCGGCATACCCGACCGTCAGGACCGTCGAGAAGGGAAGCTGCTGCTGCAGGTTCAGATTGTAGACGTGAAGGCTCGGACTCTTGACGCGCCATTCGATCGGCCGGATCGAGAGCGTCCCGGCACGGGTGAAGGGCGGGTTCGGAAAGGTCGGGTTGACGATCACCGGACGCGAGGTGAATGGTGGGTTGGTCACCGTGACGATCAGATGCTGCTGCTGGTTTGTATTGTAGTATTGGCCATAACCACCGCGCAGCGAAGTGCGCCCCTTGCCGAAAAGGTCGAGCGCGAAGCCGACGCGCGGCGAGATGTTTCGCGCCGTCGGATTGCGGTAGAGTGGGCCGATCGTCACCCGCGTGTCCGTCAGGCTCCGCAAAGAGACGTCACGGTCATACTTCTCCTTCGGTGTGGTCGAATATTCGTAGCGCAGCCCGAGGTTGAGCGTCAGCCGCGAATTGACCTTGTAATCGTCCTGTATGAAGAGACCGAAGAGGGTGAAGCGCCAGTAGCGATCGAACTGCGCATCCGGCGTCAGCCCGATGAAGCGGTTTGGCCGGTTGCCAAGAAATGCCGCCAGATCCGGGAAATTATAGATTCCGAGCGAGAAGGTCGGATTGACCATATTCGCCTGGTAATGTTCGGCGAGGCCTCCAATCCGGAGCAGGTGGCGACCACTGGTGTGTGAGATCTGTTCGTTGAGGCTGAAGACGTTCTGGGTCAGTTTGACGTTGACGGAACTCTGCGTACCAAAGCGTGGGATACCCCCGATATCGATCGATCCGAGCAGCCGGCCCGGCACGAAGGGCGTCAGCGTCGCCGGGACATTGGCCTCGACATCCTGACCGA
>JBEIMN010000672.1:0-2094 GCA_040378705.1 Acidobacteriota bacterium | reverse complement strand
GGCGGGAGAGTCTGACAGTGAGTTTTACCTCGCTGCCAGACTCTTCCGCCGGTCTCTCTCTTTAGTTTAGGCTAGTTTGGGAGACTATTCACTGACGATTGCGAGCAGCTTCTGCAGTCCGGCGGCGATATCCGAACCGAGATGGATGCGGATCGCACGTCGGTCACGGCTGGCGAGCGACTGGAAGTCGCCGATAGCCTGTGCCTGCTTGAGAATGCCGAACGAGTATGCGGCTCCCGGGATCGGGAGATCCGGATTGTCATCGGCGGTCAGTTGGATGAAGAGTCCGCTGTCATCGCCGCCCTTGTGCATCTGACCAGTCGAGTGAAGGAAGCGCGGGCCATAGCCGGTCGTTGTCGCGACCTTGAACTGGTGGCCGATGGTCTGACGAATCTGCTGGAGGAGCGCCTCGTGTTCCGGCGTCTCCTGGATGTAGCCAAGGATTGCGACATAGTCGACCGGCTCGATTCGCGCAAGGTGGGCTGTGACGACCTTTTTGACGGTGCTGGCGCCAAGCGCCTCACCGGTCGCCGGCGTGGCAAAGACGGTCAGCCCGGAATCGCTGGCAATGCTGACTGTCGATTCAGAGAAGCGGCCGCTCGCTTCGAACTCGGCGAGGAGGGCGCGAGTATTATCCTTGCTCTCCTGGACGTTCGGCTGGTCGAAGGGGTTGATCCCGAGGACCGCGCCGGCGATGGCGGTCGCAATCTCCCACAGGTAGAGCTCTTCGCCAAGGTCGAGGGTGTCGCCAAGGATGCGGCGAATGACCGGGTGGCCATCTTTACGGAGCGCCTTCAGCTTCTCATCGGTCTCCGGGTCGATCTGTCCGATGCTGATATGGACGAAGAGTCTGTCCTTACCATAATCAGAGGGTGGACCGAGCGGTTCACCGACGACCGGGACGATCTGCAGATCCTCCTTGCCGGTGCTTTCAGCGACGAGCTGCTCGATCCAGAGGCCGAGCGATTCGAGTTCAGGTGAGGTGGTCAGCGTCAGCTTGTTGCAGCCCGAGGCGCCGATTGCACCAATCGTTGCGCCAAGCTGGAGCCCTGGATTATCGGTCTCCCGAACACCCGGAGAGCAGTTCTGGCGTGCCTGGTCTGCCCGTTCGAGCAGCGTCCGCAGGTCGAGTCCCATCAGGGCTGCCGGAACTGCGCCGAAGAAGGAGAGGGCCGAATAGCGGCCACCAATGTCGGAAGGATTGAGAAAAATCCGCCGGAATTTGTCATCCTTTGCGCTCTGCTCCATCAGCGTGCCCGGATCGGTGATCGCGATGAAGTGTTCGCCCGCCCGCTCACCGGCGACCTCTGTCATCCGATGATAGAAGTAGCGATAGAACATGAGCGGCTCAATCGTCGAGCCCGACTTGCTGGCGACGATGAAGAGGGTTTTGGGCAGGTCGACGCTCTGCTCGATTGCCCGGACGGTCGCCGGATCTGTACTGTCGAGAACGTGAAGTTCGGGAAAGCCCGGCTGCCGACCGAAGGTGCGACGAAAGACCTCCGGGCAGAGGCTGCTGCCGCCCATACCGAGCAGGACGATGTGGCGGAACCCTTCATTGCGAATCCGCGCCGCAAAGGCGAGCAGCTCATCGGCCGCGGCAAGCGTCGTCTCCGTCACACCGACCCAGCCGAGTGAATTGCGGATGATCTTCTGGTGGGCATCTTCCGTCTTCCAGAGTGAAGCGTCACGGTTCCAGATCCGCTCGATCCAGCACTCCGTCCCGGCGCGCTTCACGGTCGCCAGGACGGCATCCTCAAAAGGGCCGATCTGGCCCTCCGATCGCTGGAGGAGGCTCTTGCTGAGCGCTGCCTCCTTGTCGGTAATGCTTTGCATCAGACTGACGAAGGAGTCTGCAAAAGCCTTCACCCCGTCATCCTGCAGCTGCTGGCAGACTGCGTCGAGATCGATCCCGAATTCGGCGATCGCGGCGAGCGTCGCCCGTGCGCCATCGAGGTTCTCCTCGATCGTCAGGCGGACGGTGCCGTGATCGCGGAATGAGGCATAGGTTGCCGGCGGCACAGTATTGACCGTCCGCGGGGCGATCAGTTGATCGATATAGAGGACGTCGCTGTAGTTCGGATTCTTGGTGCC